>CAYFTJ010000003.1:27566-77413 GCA_964346155.1 uncultured Oscillospiraceae bacterium | reverse complement strand
GAGGATATTATAGCACTCGGTTAATAGTATAGCTATTCTAACTTGAGTAGAGTATCAGATTCTGTTTTTTTAAACGCGCGCGAATGAATGTTCGCGCATTTCTATTTTCTTGAATTCAAATCGTTTTATTTTTCCACCGAACATAGTCGATAGAAAAAGAGCACAGCGTCTAACCGTGCTCTTGATTGTGATTGTTCTTTATCAGCCTTCACCCTGTTCATCAGAAGTCGTTTCTTCCGCCGCAGCTTCGGGGAGCTTTTCTACGGGTTTTTCTAAAATGCCCATGAATTGTTCGCCGGTGATGGTTTCGTTTTCAAACAGGTACTTTGCCAGTTCGTGCAGCTTGGGCATATTGCTGGAAAGGATGTCCTTTGCCTTATCGTATTGCTGCTGCACCTTTTCAACCGTCAGCTGGTCAATCTTGGCACGGGTCTGGGCGCTGGAGTTGGAAACAATTTCACCACCCAGGTACTGCGCCGCGTCCTGCTCAAAGGCCACCATGCCAAATTCATCGCTCATACCAAAGCGGCTGATCATGGCTCTGGCGATACGGGTAGCCTGCTCAATATCGTTGGATGCGCCGGTGGTAATGGAATCAAAGACCAGCTCCTCCGCCACACGGCCGCCGGTATAAACGGCAATTTTGTTTTCCAGCTGCTCTTTACTCATCAGGAAAGTTTCATTTTCTTCCACCTGCATGGTGTAGCCAAGGGCGCCGGAAGTTCTTGGAATAATGGTAATTTTATGAACGGGCGCGCAGTTTTCCTGCATCGCCGCGACCATAGCGTGGCCGATTTCGTGGTAGGCGACAATCAGCTTTTCCTTATCGGACAGCACCCGGTTTTTCTTTTCATAGCCCGCCAGCACCACTTCAATGGACTCTTCAAGGTCTCTGGTGGCCACCCGCCTGCGCCCTTCCCGGACGGCACGAAGCGCCGCTTCGTTGACGATGTTGGCAAGGTCGGCGCCCGAAGTGCCGGCGGCTGCCTTGGCCACGGTCTCCAGCTGGATATTGGGCTCGGTCTTCACCTTTTTGATATGCACCTTGAGGATGTCAATACGGCCCTGCAGATCAGGCAGTTCCACGGGGATGCGCCTGTCAAAGCGGCCGGGGCGCAACAGGGCGGGGTCTAAAATCTCCGGCCTGTTGGTTGCCGCCAGCAGCACCACGCCTTTTTTCGAGTCAAAGCCGTCCATTTCAGCAAGCAGCTGGTTGAGGGTCTGTTCCCTTTCATCGTTGCCGCCGCCATAGCCGGTATTTTCGCGTTTTTTACCGATGGTGTCAATTTCATCAATGAACACGATGCAGGGCGCCTTTTCATAGGCCTGCTTAAACAGGTCGCGGATTTTGGCGGCGCCCATACCCACGAACATTTCCACAAATTCAGAGCCTGAAATGGAGAAGAAGGGCACATTCGCTTCGCCCGCGACAGCCCTTGCCAGCAGGGTTTTACCCGTGCCAGGAGGGCCTACAAGCAGGGCACCTTTGGGAAGCTTGGCGCCGATATCGGTATATTTACCGGTGTTGTGCAGGAAGTCCACGATTTCTTTTAAAGCCTCCTTGGCTTCATCCTGGCCGGCCACGTCTTCAAACTTGATGCCCGTTTCCGACTGGATATAGATGCGGGCGTTGGACTTGCCCAGCTGCATGGAGTTCATGCCGCCGCCCATACGCTTCATCATCGTGCGTGACAGGAGATTACCCATCAGAACAAAGAACAGAATCGGCAATACCCAGCTTGTTAAAAAAGTAACAAGGGGCGAAGCTTTTTCCATGATAGGCGAGGAATAATCCACCCCCGCCTGATTTAATTTATCCACCAGGCCGGTATCTTCCACAATGCCGGTAACAAAAACGGCATTTTTGTCGCTTGAGGTACTAAAGGAAATCTTGTTTTCTGTGCGGTCGATGTACACTTCGCGCACATCGCCTTTGTCGAGCATTTCGATGAATTTGGAGTAATGTACTTCGGTGATAGCACGCCTTTCGATCATGGGTGTGATAATCATATTGATAATGATCATGGCAGCCATGACAATTAAATAATAATTAATCAGCGGTCGTTTTGGAGAAGGGACCTCTTTCATAGGATGTGCTCCTTTCAGTTGGTACGCTTTAGTTTAAACTTGATAAAGAAGACCGGTCAAGGGGATTTGTCAAGAATTCACAGAATATTAACAGCCCATACCTTTCATATTCGGAACTTGTTACCTTGCAATGTCCATGGCGGCATCGGTATGTTCGCAGAGAATGGATGCTACCACATCGTCATGGATGTGATAGGTCAGCTTGTTGCCGCCCCGCATGCTGCCTTCAGCCGCGTTAAAGCAGTAAACAATCCTGCCAAAGCTGATGTCCCCCTGGTCGGCTTCATAAGCGCCATAGCCTACCCCTGTGTCCACATACAGACCCCGGTCGCCGTTGGGGCTTTGCACCTGTCCCATGTCTCTGAACTTGGCGATGACATCGTCTTTTTTCATGCCCACCTGCGTATTGCGGGGACCGCCCGTAACGGCATCGTTAGTAAAAAGGTAGTACAAGAGTATACCCCTGTCAGTGCGGGTAAAACGGGCTTCACCCCAAGAATAGGTAAGCTTGGTGCTTTCACCACTGACAGCGGGATCTTCAATCAGTTCCTCCGCCTGAGGTTCGCCCATGGCTGCCTTGAAAGCTTCCATGTCCGTGTTCATCATGCGGAACTTGGGAAAAGAATCTTCGCTGTGGTAGTAGCGCTCAAAGGTGCCCGCGATTTTATACTCCATGACCAGCTCGTTGGAAGTCTTGCCATATTCATTCAGGCTAATGGCACGCAGCCTGATGCGGCCGGGACCAAGATAGATGTCTTCTCCGGTAAATTCGGGGCTGTCAACAGTCGGGCGGCTGCCGTCAATAGTATAGAAGAAACGAAGGTTTTTGTCTTCATCCACATTGCGCAGCTTGACCCTGATGGGTTTATCATATTCGCCCGTTAGCACATTGGTGCGCGGCGCCATGGGTACCGGCAAAGCGATGGTGTACTTGACCTGCATTTCATCGCTGATAAGGTCCCGGGACACAGCCACGGCACGGAAAGTATATACGCCTTCGGGCAGCGGAATGGGCTCGGTAAACAGCGTCCCCTCTTCTGGCAGCACTTCATCGCCGGTGCAATAGTAAACATCATACCCCTTATCGCTGATAAAACTGACCGACCTTGGTATAGTGCCCATGTGCCTGCCGCCCGCCAGCGTTGCCACAGGCGGCGCCGGTACGATGGCCGCCCGCTCGTTTTTAAAGGAAAGGTTGCCCGTTTCCTGGTAAGCTTCTTTCATCACTTCAGCGGCTTCGGCCACAAAGCCCTGCCCCTTTAGCACACGGATAATGTTGCGGTAAGCCAAAATACGAAGGCTGTTTTTACGGGTGGTTTCGTCAGCCGAGTCACTGTCCTGTTTACGAACTTTGTTGACTACCTCGTAGTAAACCTCCACCGCTTCCTGCGGGCGCAGGGCCGCTTCGTATGCCTCGGCCTGCAGGGAAAGAATGCCTGCGTCAAGCGAAGCTTCGTAGTCGATTTCCTTGGCGTATTCAAAGTTTTCAACCGCCCTTGGAATATCGCCGGTGTTCAGGTACTCTGTGGCTACCGTCCAATAGGCCTGGGGCGTTGCTTCTTTTCCTTTGCGCGCCAAAATCACTTGCCCCGGATGGGTCAAGTGCAGGTAAGCAAAGAACGCCGCCCCCGCCACGATGGAAAGCGCCAAAAGCGCGACCAGCACATGGGCCCAGTTGATGGCAAACCGGCGCGCGTAGTAGCGGTCGGATTTATAACTCTTTTGACCGCGGCGAACGCTAGGCTCGGGGCGCGCCTTGGGATACACCCTTTCAAGCTGCGCTTGGCCGGTCCTGCGCATGCCGCTCTCATTCATCGCCGCGCCGCAAAAGGGACAAATGCGGCTTAAACGGTTGGACTCCCGTCCGCAATCAGGGCAGTTCATCGTTTATTGGCGCATAAAGCGGTCGTAGATTTCGTCTTCATCAAAATCCCTTTCGGGCGCTTCACCGCCCAGCTGCTCGATGGCACTGCGCATTTCGATGTAGTCAAGGTATGGCGTTTCAACGCTGGCGGCCGCTTTTTCCAAAACGGGCACAGCCCTTTCGTCGCCCAGCTTGCCAAGGTAGGCGGAAAGGGCGGCACGCTTTTCTTTTTTTCTTTCAAAAAGGTCAATAAGGCCTTCATAGACCCTATCGTCCTTGCCAAAGCCACATAAGACACTCAGCAGGGATTCCTTGCCCTCATCGTCGGCTTGATCAAGGTACGAAAGCATAAGCGGGCGCACCTCTTCCCCCATTTCTTCCAGCGATTCAAGGGCGTTGTCTTTGAGCTCTTTGGGAATATAGGGGGCGGACTGCCAGATAATATATTCTTTGGCCTTGGTTTTGTCGTCCATTTCCCGAAGCAGGGTCACGGCCGCCATGCGCATTTCGTCCCGCTCACCGCTTTCAAGGCAGGGATAAAGAGCCTGGGCGTCGCCAAGGTCACAGATGCGGTTGAGCAGCATGTCGGGCAGGTCGATGCCTTCATCAAGGTAAGCGCGGGCCCAATCCACCAGCATCTCCGTATCTGAATAGTTTTCAAAAAATTCGCCCGGCTTTTGTCCGCCGATAAAGTCCTGGGGCGTATCCAGAAACTCTTCGTAAACAGCGGGCATATCCTGTTCCATTTGGTCTAAATATTCGTAGTTGTCGCGATTTGCTTCCATCCATTTGAAAAAAAAATCGCTGAAAGCCTTGTCAAAATCGGGCAGGTTCATTTTGTTCTCCTTTAAGCCTTGCTTGCTTTTTCCAAAAGCTTGGTTAAATCTTCGGGGGTAAAGTTGCGCCTGGCTCTGCAAAACCAGCAGACCAATTCCACATCTTTTTGTTCGGCAATCATTTGTTCAAGCTCGTGTTTGCCGGTGGCAACAAGCGCCGCCGCCATCTTCTCCCTTGAGCAGTCGCAGGAAAGCGACAGAGGGCTTTCTTCCAATATTTCAAGGTCCATGTCACGAAACCAGGTAGTGGCAATGGTATTAAGGCTCAGGTCGTAAATTTCGCGACTGATGCCCGCGAAGAAGGGCAGCATATCATCAAGCTGCATGATCACTTCTTCTGAGCAGCCGGGCAGGGCCTGCACCAAGATGCCGCCCGAAGACAGCACCACGCTGCTTTGATTGAGGCACCCAAGCGCCAAGATGGTGGGCGTTTGCTCGGATACCTTGTAATACTGTGCCAAATCTTCGGCCACTTCGCCCGACACCAGCTGTACTGAGCCGGTATAGGGTTCGCCTTTGCCAAAGTCTTTGACCACCGTGAGCCGGCCGTTTCTGCCGATAAAGCCCGCCACGTCCTGACGCACCTCGTCAATTACGGGAAGCTCTACCTGCGGGTTGTCGCAAGTGATTTTCAGCTCTCCTCCTCTGCCCACACAAATAATGCGCCCGCCGGGCCCATTGCCCGACATGGTGAGAGTTACGGAGCTTTCTTCGTCTTTGAGCATCACCGACAGCATGGCAGTGCCGGGTAGCACCCTGCCCATGGCGGCGGTCGCCACGTCGCTTGCCTGGTGAATATCGGCAGCCTGCTGGACCATACGGGTAGTACGGCACAACATGACTCTTGCCTGACCGCCAAAAAGGGTCATGCGCAGCATGTGGTCGGGTTCATTAAAAATCAGGGAATTTGTGTTGAGTTTTTCCATTTCAGCTCTCTTTTCTTGCAACAATATGCCAGCGTTCGCTTTTTTCATGAGGCGCCCCGCCAATATCCCCATGAAGGGAAAGGAAGGTAAAGCCTGCGCTTTCCAAGCATCTTTTGATTTCTTCTTTTGTCCAGGCTTTTTGCCTTTGCCACTCAAGAATGCGGCGGTAGCTTTCCCCCTCTTTGACGAAAATATCCAGCGACAGTTCCACGATATTCTTCTCTTTATCAAAGCTGTTTTGCCAGATATAGGCGATGTCTTCTTTGGATTCAAAGAGGGTGTTGTTGCCCAGTATTTCTTTTAATTTATAAGGGGTTGACAGGTCGAAAATGAAAACACCGTTTTCCGCCAGGTTTTGATGGGCCGATGTAAAAAAAGCACAAAGCTCATCTTCATCCAGCAGGTAATTGATGCCGTCGCAGGTACAGAGGATGGCTTCCTGCTTTTGATGCAGGGACAGGCTGCGCATATCCTGGGCGATCAGGGGGATGAAGCCGCCCTTGCGCCTTAATTTATCGGCGGCGATGGACAGCATATCTTCGGAAATGTCTATACCTGTCATGCGGTAACTTTTGGCAAGGTGCCCGGTTAAGCTTCCGGTACCGCAGGCACACTCGGTTACCCTGGCGCCTTGCTTCACGCCTTGCTCGCTTAAAAGCCGCTCATAGCCCTCCGCCCAAGCCTCATAGTTTACCTCGTCCATCAGGCGGTCATACACCTGCGCAAAGGCTGTGTACATCAGCCCTGGGCCTCGGGACTGTCGTCCAGGTCGTCAAAGTCGTAGTCGTCCTCATCTTTTTTAAGGCCCCGGCCAATTTCCGCCCCCTCAATGCGGGGATTTAAAAGCTGGTCAAAGGCGGCGTTTGATACGGAAGCAAACAGGAACCTGGATACGGCGTAGCCCATTAAAATATAGTAACCGCCCAGGAACATCAAGGCAAACAGGGCATACGGCGTAAAGAGGCTGACCGCTACACAAATGCCGGTAGGAATTAAGGCCGCCAAACGAATGCCGATGGTCTGGGGTAATTTACCAACAGCCATGAGCAGGCTGTTGCGCAGCACGCCCGAAAAAGGCAATTGATAAGTAACCAGCATAGGGTAGGCATAGCAGAGAATCAGCGACCAGAGAACGCCGATGGACAGCAGGAAGTACTTGGGAATAAGCCAAATCCAGTTGCTTCGCACCATCTGCCCGTAAAACACCCAACCTAAAAACAGGGCTGCCGGCAGGACCGAAGTAATAAGCGAAAACAGCAGCGACTGCTTCCAGTTTTCCTTAACGGTATCTTTAAAATCACTGAAAACAAAGGCGTGTTCGTCCCTTGCCCAGTTGCGGGTAATATAGGCAAGCCCGGCCTGCGCAGGGCCGGTGATGGCAAGGGCGGGAATCAGCCATAAAAGTCCCGATAAAATCAAACCATATACCTGCTGTCCCTCCCCTTGAGCCAGAGCCAGCATTTCAGGGGTAACGGTCTCCGCCCCCTCCTGTACCTGCTGCAAAATGGCGCCATAGCCAAGCAAGCTGTTGATGATGAGGACAATCACCACAATCGTTGGCAAGAAGAAAGGCAGGGCTATCATGTTCAGCTTGAAAAATGAAGTGAACCGGATGCGGAACATCGCCCAAAACAATTGCCATCGGTTGCGCGGCAAATCGTCGGGTTCAAAGTCGCCTTTACCACTTTTTCCATAATAGTAAGAATTAAACGCTTTCTTAAACATCAGTCGCCTCCAAACATTGGTGTGCTGTCTGTTTATTATACCATAGAATAGCCCCGTTGAGAAAAAAAGGAAGGGATAAAAGCCAAAAAAGCAAGGCGAATTACCTTGCTTTTTTAATACTATGTCACTTTTAGAGTAGCCATTTTGTCGCAGCGAATTTTTCTATTTGGCAAAGCCTGATGAAGGAGGCATAGTGGATCCTATTCCGACTGAATTAGGCACAGCCAAAGAGGAAAAGATGCGTGAGAAAAGGCTAATTTAAAGGTGACATAGTATAAGAACGAAAAAACTTATTGCGCCTCTTGGGCAATCATTTCCTTGACCTTCATTAAACGCACCACCGAGCTGCGCTCGTTTTCATCCAGCTTCATGGTAATCACGCGGATGGTTTCTTCAAACTGAGGAATCATCACATACTCAAGAGCGTTAACTCTGCGGCGGGTTTTTTCGATTTCGTCAGCCAAGAGGTTACAGCTTTTTTCAACCTCTGCAAGCTTTAATAAATCAGGCAGAAGATCGGCCATGGTGCTGATAGCTTCATCAAGCTCGGCGCTGGTTTCGGCATAGCCGTAAGGCTGCACAATGTCACCAAGGCCTTCTTCGTTAAGGCGCACGGTAGGCACACGCACCGACAGGATGTTGCTAATGCCGATGAATACCTCCGCCTTTCTGGCCGGATACAGGAGGGCGCCTTCCAGGGCGGTCCCTTCCATGACGGCGCTAGCAAGGGCAAAGCGACGAAGAGCCTGTGGGATGCTGTCTTCCACCCGCCGTCTTAGGGCAGCGTTTTCCCGAACCATGATGATAAAGCGGCGCACCAACTCGTCCCGTTTGTCTTTGAGCAATTTATGCCCACGCTTGGCGGTCGCCAGGCGGCGCTTGATGCGGGTCAGCTCCATCCTGGTGGGGTTCACGCGCAGGGCTGCCATTAGTCTTCCTCCTTGGGCAGGTACTTATCAACCATCTCGTCACGGATACGCTTGAGCTCGTTGCGGGGCAAAATCTTCATGAGTTCCCAACCTAAATTGAGGGTGTCTTCAATGCTGCGGTCGGTATGGAAGCCCTGGGATACATACTCTTTTTCAAAGGCATCGGAGAATTCGGCGAACATCTTGTCTACATCAGACAGGGCGGCATCGCCCAGGATGACGGCCAATTCCTTGGCATCCTTGCCGCGGGAATAGGCGGCAAACAGCTGGTTCATGGTGGGGGCATGGTCCTCACGGGTCTTGCCCTCGCCGATTCCCTTGTCCTTCAGGCGGCTAAGGGAAGGCAGAACGTTAATGGGCGGCTGAATACCCTTGCGGTGCAGTTCACGGCTCAAAATAATCTGGCCTTCGGTGATGTAGCCCGTCAGGTCGGGAATGGGGTGGGTGATATCGTCTTCGGGCATGGTGAGGATGGGCAGCTGGGTAATGGAGCCCTTCTTGCCGCGCACACGGCCCGCGCGCTCATACAGGCTCGCAAGGTCGGTATACAGGTAACCGGGATAGCCACGGCGTCCGGGTACTTCCTTGCGGGCGGCGGATACCTCACGCAGCGCCTCGGCATAGTTGGTTAAGTCGGTTAAGATAACCAGCACGTGCATGTCTTTTTCATAAGCCAAGTACTCGGCGGCCGTCAACGCCATGCGCGGGGTGGAAATACGCTCAATGGCAGGGTCATTGGCCAGGTTCATAAACAGCACCGCGCGTTCAATGGCCCCTGTTTGCTTAAAGTCGGTAATGAAGAAGTCGGCCTCTTCAAAGGTAATACCGATGGCGGCAAAAACAACGGCAAACTTCTCATCCTTGCCAAGAACTTTGGCTTGGCGCGCGATTTGCGTTGCAAGCTGGGCATGCGGAAGGCCGGAGCCCGAGAACACAGGCAGCTTCTGCCCGCGAACCAGGGTGTTCAGGCCGTCAATGGCCGAAACGCCTGTTTGGATAAATTCGCTGGGATAGTCACGCGCGGCGGGGTTTAAAGGCTCGCCGTTAATGTTGCGGCGGAATTCGGGAATAATTTCCGCTCCGCCGTCACGGGGCTGGCCCATGCCGTCAAATACGCGGCCAAGCATATCCATGGACAGGCTAAGCTCAATACCGCGGCCTAAAAACCTTGCCTTGGCATCGTCTATTTTAAGGCCATGGGACGCTTCAAACAGCTGCACCAAGGCACGATCGCCGTTGACTTCAAGCACCTTGCCGCGGCGCTTTTCACCCGAAGCCTGCTCAATTTCGACCAGCTCGTCATAGGTGACGCCCGATACGTTTTCAACCAGCATCAGCGGTCCGACAACCTCTTTGATGGTACGGTATTCTTTTAACATATTACCTTCCTTCCTCCTGTGTCAGCTGCGCCATTTGCTCGGACAGTTCCTTTGCGATTTGGTCAAACTCAATCAGGTCTTTTTCCTCGATGTATTTGGCACGGGCAATCTTGTCGCGCACGGGCAAAGTAAGCAGGGCGTTCAGCGACGCGCCCTGTTTTAAGGCCTGGTGTCCCTTGCGGTTATAGTCAAGAACCACACTCAGCATTTTGTACTGCTTTTCAAGGCTGGTGTAGGTATCTACATCGTCAAAAGCGTTTTGATGCAAATAGTCTTCACGAACAGACCTGGCCGCTTCCATGGTCAGGCGGTCGCCCCGGCTAAGCGCGTCGATACCGACCAGGCGCACGATTTCGTCAAGCTCGGATTCTTTTTGCAGGATATCCATCGCCTCTTGGCGAAGGGCATTCCACTCAGGAGCAATGTTTTGATCAAACCACTCATTCATGGATGAGATATACAAAGAATAGCTTTGCAGCCAGTCAATGGCCGGGAAGTGGCGCATGTAAGCAAGCTGGGCGCTCAAGCCCCAAAACACCTTAACGATGCGCAGGGTGGCTTGGGAAACGGGCTCGGAAATGTCTCCGCCGGGCGGTGATACGGCGCCGATGGCGGAAATAGAACCCAATCTGCCATCCGAACCCAGGCAATTGACCACGCCCGCGCGCTCGTAGAATTCGGCAATGCGGCTGGATAGATAAGCCGGGTAGCCTTCTTCACCGGGCATTTCTTCAAGGCGGCCGGACATTTCGCGCAGCGCTTCTGCCCAGCGGCTGGTGGAGTCGGCCATGATGGCAACCTTGTAGCCCATGTCCCTGAAATATTCCGCGATGGTGATGCCGGTGTAGATGCTGGCCTCACGCGCCGCAACGGGCATGTCGGAAGTGTTGGCGATCAGCACCGTGCGCTTCATCAGAGTTTCACCCGTGCGCGGGTCGTGCAGCTGAGGAAACTCCATCAAAACGTCGGTCATTTCGTTGCCGCGCTCACCGCAACCGACATATACGATAATGTCGGCATCGGCCCACTTGGCCAGCTGGTGCTGAACAACCGTTTTACCCGAACCGAAGGGGCCGGGAACAGCGGCCACACCGCCTGAAGCAATAGGGAAAAAGGTGTCGATAACACGCTGCCCGGTGATCATCGGCTGCTTGGGCGCAAGTTTTTCAAGATAGGGGCGGCCACGCCTGACGGGCCAGCGCTGCAGCATTTGCAATTTGTGCTCTTCGCCCTTTTCGTCTTTTAGAACACAGATGACATCGTCCACCCGATACTCACCCTGCTCAACGGAAACAACAGTGCCCGAAACTTCCGGCGGCACCATGATGCGGTGCTCAACCACCACAGTTTCCTGCACCGTTCCGATAATATCGCCGGCCTGGACCTTATCGCCCGGCTTGACCTTGGGCATAAAATCCCAAAGCCTTTCACGGGACAGGCTGTGTACTTCCACACCCCTTTTGATGCGGTCGCCCGTTTTTTCGTAAATAGCAGTCAGCGGACGCTGGATGCCGTCAAATATGCTTTCAATCAGGCCCGGCCCCAATTCAACCGACAGGGGAGCGCCGGTAGATTCGACCGGTTCGCCCGGACCTAGGCCTGCTGTTTCTTCGTAGACCTGAATAGATGCCCTGTCGCCACGCAGCTCGATAATCTCGCCAACCAGGCGGCTGTTGGATACGCGCACCACGTCAAACATGCGCGCGTCCTGCATGCCGCCTGCGACAATAAGCGGGCCGGCAACCTTGATAATGGAACCTTTTGCCATGGATTAATCCTCCGTATCGTTAAACAAAATATCTGCACCGACTGCCTTTTCCACATTTTCGCGCACTTTGCGCATCCCCAGCCCATCGCTGCCCTTCACCCCCGGCAGGGGAATGAGCGTCACGGAAGGGTCGGACGCGTACTGCTCAAATGTTTCAGTAAGGTCTTTGGCAATATCTTCGGTAATAAAAATGAGCGGAATCCCCTCTTTCACCAGCCGGTGCACTTCCAGCATCGCCTGGTGGGGGGTTCTGGCAGGCCGCACCAGCATGCCTAAGGTACGAAAGGCCAAAACAGCATCGGAGTTGCCGATAACGCCTATTTTCGCGCTTTTTTTAGACATAAAGTTCACGCAGCCTTTCTTTGATACTCTCATAAGGGAAACCGTTTTCCTTGCCGGCCAAAATAAGCCGGACAGCGGCTACTTCCCTATCCCGCTTTAACAGGTGCCCTATCAGGCGCTCGTCCTGGTTGATAGAGCGCTTATAAGGCAGGAATAAATCAAGTAAGTAATCGGCGCTGTCCCTTTCAAAGGCGGATAGTTTGCCTTTGTCAAGGAAGGCAGCCAAGGCGCTTTGATACACCTTGCCGCTGTAAGTATGCAAAAGCACAGGCAGGTTTTCGGGTTTTTGGTAGGCTTTCAACCATTTTTTAGGCGAAATGCTGCCTCCCGGAATAAGCAGGGTTTTCAGCATCCTGTCGCTTTCTTTTCCATGGTAGCACCTGAAAGCCATGGCGCTGTTTAAGGTATCAATGCGGGTAACAAAGTATTTTTTAGCTGTCTTGGCACCTTTTGGCAGCAGGGACAGCGCCCAGGCATAGTGCGCCTGATCCAATTTCGCATCGATAAGCATGGGGTTCACTTCTTTGGCAAGCCCCTTTTCAATCTCATCCAGCGCTTCTTTTAAAACATCCGGCAGCCCGTTGTAACGGTGATCCAGCACCATTGCCTGAAGAAGCTCAGCAGATAATGTGCCGCAGCCGCTCAAGCCCCCGGCTTCTTCTCCAAGAGAGCGAGCTTTGAGTAAGATTTTCAGGTTGGCAATATCATAGCGCACCAAGAAGGCATCGGTCAGCCTTTTGTCAGTGGTCAGTTCTTTCACTAAATCCACACCGCTTTGAAGCCGTGCCTGGCCGTTTTCCTCGTCGCTGCCGATACTTGGCCAACCAAACTCGCTTAAAATCTGGCGGGCTTCATTAGCGTCTCTGGCTTGCAGGAGGCGCTCAAGCTTGGCGGGATCCAGCGCGTTTTGTTCAATCACGCTCATGCGCCCTACCGCATAATATATGCTCTGTTGCGGCAAAAGTCCGCCCTCCTTTCTTTAGCCAAACAGGATGTCCGCCACCTGCCTTTCGCAGGTGAGACGCTCGGCGTCAATCAATTTTTCCAGGGTGCAGTCGTACAGGACGCCGTCTGATTCCAGCACAAAACCCGTGCCTTCTACGCTGCCCTCACCCTTTTTAAGCTGGCCTTTTTTTCCAGCCTTTACAAGCTCCTGATTGAGGGTGTGGATAAAGCTATCGTCAAGGTAATCGCTTGCCTGCCCAAGGAACACAGTTTCATCGCCATTGGCGACTTTCACCGCCTGGCCGATAAAAAACGATAGCAGGCTTTCTTTAGACAAGGAACGCACATCTTTTTTGGCATTTTCAAAAGCAAGGTCTATGATTTCCCGCTGCATTTGCAGGCGGTCTTTCTTTGACTCAAGGTCGCCCATGCGCTTTAATCTCTCTTCAAGGGCAACCGATTCGCTTTGGAAGCGCGCCTTATAGGAAGCCTCTAAATCCGCGATGCGCTGGTCACTTTCTTTTTCAAGCTCAAGCGCCTTGTCCTTAGCGTCGGCAAGCGTTTTTTGGGCGTAGGCTTTTGCGTCCTCTTGAATTTTAACTAAAAGATTTCTTGCGTCCATGGCCTTACTTCATCACAGAGTTGACTATCAGGAAGGAAATGAGCAGAGCAAATACTGCGTAGGTTTCCACCATGACTGCCATCGTCACGCCACGGCCGGACATATCGGGCTTTTGGCCGGTCATCAGCATACCTGCCGCCGACACCTTTGCCTGCGCAATGGCAGAGTTCCAGCCGACGATGCCGATCGGCAAAGAGGCCACAATAAACTTAAGGCCTTGCAGCACGGATACATCCACCATCTGGCCGCCCAAGACACCGGTGTTGATCAGGATCATCACGCCGATCAGGAAGCCGTAGATGCCCTGGGTAGCAGGCAGAAGCTGAAGGACAAGCAGCTTACCGGCCACTTCGGGGTGTTCGGTTGCAACGCCCGCCGCTGTTTCGCCGGCCAAGCCAACACCGCTGCTTGACCCGATGCCCGAAAGAACAACAGCGAGACCTGCGCCAATTAATGCTAAAATTTGACCAAGTTGAAGTTCCATAATTTTTCTCCTTTTCCAATTGAAGGTACTTTTATATTGCAAAGCGCCTCAGGCGCCAAGCGACAAAACTTAGAAGGCTTCCGACAAATCCACGTAGCGGGTTTTGAGGTCAAGAGGCCTGAAGGCAACGCCGCCATCCTCGTAGAATTTGCTGAAAAATTCGATGTACTGGAGCCGGCAGGAGTGAACGTACGCGCCAAGGGCGTTGATGCCAAGGTTAAACAGATGGCAGACTACAAACAGCACAATCGCTATGGCTTTGGCAACAAGCCCTCCCGACCACACCATGCCAATGAGCGAGTTAAATACCATGCCGATAACGCCCGTCGCAAGTCCCATACCAAACAGACGCATATAACTAAGCAAATCGCTCACCCAGCTGGTTATGCCATAGAGGGCGCCAAGGCCGCTGAGCAGGCGCTTGATGGGGTTTTTCTTGTCTCGCCCCGTCATTATAAGGATGATGGTCGTCCCCGCAATGGCGAGCCACTTGCCGATTTCCGCCAAGGGCGATAACAGAAGCCCAAGGCCGATAAGCAACATCGCCCAGCTTAACTGGTCAGAAATGGCAGCGACCCAATCTCCCTTGCGAATATTCATATACATAGCAACGCCCATACCCGCAAACAGATGAATAGCGCCCACCCCAAGGCACGCGGCCATCACAGGAAAGGGTTGGTTGACCGAATCAAAAGGCAAGTATTTGGTGATTTGGGGAAGAACATTAAAGCCAAACACCGTGTTAAAGGCAAGACCCCAGACCACCGTCGCAAGGCCACCATAAAGCAAGAGGTAAAGCATCTTGGCTTTTTTTACTTCGATGCGGTTAAATTTTAAGTATATCCATAAAAGCACAGCCATTAACAGGCCATAGCCGGCGTCGGAGAGCATGATGCCAAACAGCGTTACATAGAATGGCGCCATCGCCGCCGTCGGGTCAATGCCGCGGTAGTCGGGCAGAGAAAAGCCTTCCACCACCGGCTCAAAGGCGGTGACAACGGGGCCGTTTTGAAGCGCTACGGGCGGGTTTTCCTCATCCAGCGGTTCTCTTATTTCAAGGGCGCAGTAGGGCGCCACCTTTAAAGCGCGGCGTTTGAATTCGTCGGCCAGGCTTGCCGGAATCCAGCCCTGAGCCATGAAAGCCAGGTCGGAATCGACGCTGCCCGTTTGAATGGTCTGGTTTTTCTTTTGTTCCAAAGAAAGCAGGTCGTGCAGAATTTTTAAGTCGGCAAGGCTTGAAGCAAGCGCCTGCTCCTTTTCATCCAAAAGCAGGTTGGCGGATAAAATTTCTTTTTCTTCTTTATCAAGTTGAGCAAGGTAAGCTTTCGGCGTCTTTCCACCCAGCATGGAAAACGATTCTCTGGAAAAATCGGCCGTGTTGAGCGCAATCTTCACCTCATCTTCCACGCTGTTATCATAAGCGACAAGCAGCAGCGCCCGATCGCCGGACAGGGCGCCGGGTTCAATGCTGGCAGGTAAATCTTTTACGCTTTCTTGCAAAGTTTGCAGGTGGCGCGCCTGTACGGAGCCCGCTTGGATGGTAAGCTGTCCTTGCGCGCCGAAGTCTTCGGCTCTGGCGTTTAGTTCCTGCCAGGGAGTTACTTCCTCGTAGCTTGCCTTAATGCGGGCAAGCTGGCCGCGGTTAGCGCCCCGCTGCCGGGTGATGCTTTCAAGCTCAGCCACCACTTCCATGAGGCGACCCTGCTCCATGGCAACCCGCTCCCCTTCGCCCTTGGTAATTTTGGGCGGAAGGTTAACAAGCGTCATGCCCTTTTTTACTTCATAGCGGGACAGTTGGTCAATCGCCCCCCGGATGCGGATAAGCTCGCCGCTTACTTCCGTAGGAAGGGACAGCTGCTTTTCTTCATGCTGGGCAGGGCTTACTTCCACGCACTGCATGGTTTGCATAAGCCACAAAAGATCTTCCCGGTCACTCTTGAGGGCAGCCAGCGACAGGTGCCGCATTTCAACGATGGCCATTGTTTAACACCCTTTCAATGATCAGCTTTTGCGCATCGCCAAGGCGTTCTTTGGCCTTTTGGGATGCCGCTTCCATTTCGACGAGCAGCTCTTTCTTTTTTTGCTCAATGCCTTCCAGCACGGTCGCTTCTTTTTGCTCCATGTCCTGGCGGTATTGTCTGCGCATCCTGTCGGTGCGCTCCTTTTCTTTTTGGGTCAGAGCTTCTTGGGCCGCTTTGATGATGGCCTGCGCTTCTTCCCGAGCCAAACCACGCACAGATTCTGCGCTTTGCTCTGCCTGTTTGATAATATCTAAAAGTTCAAAAGCCATGGTTACCTCCAACCCATTATGCATCTTTGTTAATTATATCATAATCAAAAGCTATCTTTCAAGGTAAAGCAGGCGCCTTTAGACATTCCAAGGGGACTTCGCCGTTGCGCGGGACAAAATTCGTCCTGGCCCTTGACAAGGAATTTTTATTATGGTAGGATAGTATCTGCGCTCAATAAGGGCGTATGACGCGGGGTAGAGCAGTCCGGTAGCTCGTCGGGCTCATAACCCGGAGGTCGCGGGTTCAAATCCCGCCCCCGCAACCATTTCTGGCGGCGTAGCTCAGCGGCTAGAGCATTCGGTTCATACCCGGAGTGTCGTAGGTTCAAGTCCCACCGCCGCTACCAAGTTAAAATCCGGATTAGAAAAGTTCGTGCAAGAGGCACGAATTTTTTCTTGTAAGTGTCTGTATTATATCATATATCTGTATCCAGCGCATCTTTCCGCCAAAATTTACAAAATAAACAACCTCCCAAAGGCATTTTTTAAGCGCAGGGAGGTTTTCAAAACATGAAACCAATCATGACTATTCTTTTTTCAAGTTCCTGGCGACCAGCATACCCCAGCCGATAGAACCCATACGCACAGAAACATCCTGAAAGCCAAGACCGCGTAAAAGATGCACGAGCGCGCGATTGCTCCTTAGCTGAAATAATCCAAAAGCGCCGCCTTTGATGGTGTTCACAGGCAGCCAGGGCAAGGCGATGAGCAGCTCTCCCCGGGATTTAAGTACACGCACCCATTCCGCCGCGGATTTTCGCAAAGAGGTATCGTGCCTTGGATGCACCAGCAAAGTATGGAAGGTACTGTCCGGCCAGGGAATCTCTTCGTTGGTATAAAACATATATTCGGCGCCGCTGTCCGGGTTGTGCGCATCGCTTAGATTGTCAAAGCGGGCGCACAGACCGCAAAGGCGCATTTTATGCTCAAGCGCATAGGTATTAAGCAAACGATCGTTTTCCAGGTTCACTTCAAGCAAGGCCTGATGATCGTCCACCAGAGCCCAGCGCTTAAAAGCCCGCTGCGCGCCGTCAAGGCGGGGTAATCTATCTGTAACGCTTCGTAGCTTTACTGGGCTTGTTACCGTTTCCACGCTGCTTCTCCTCCAATTTGCTACCTGTATAATAACATAATTTATTTATTTTGTAAATATTTTGAAATAAATTTCTCTCTTCTATTTCTTTTGTGTTTCAATTTTGGTTTCTTTACAAAAACACCTCTTTGGGCTACAATATGGAAGGGTAAAAAGGAGGTTCATGATGAGTCAGCTTGAACAACTATGGGACTATCAATTGGCCGATGTAGAGGCCGATAACGCCAAAAGAGAATTGGCGCAGTCCCCGCAGCGCAGAAGACTGCTGCAACTGAGGGACAATATTAAAGAACAACAGGATTTTCTACAGATGATCGACGACGAGCGTGCAGCCATGCTCGACCGTTTGACTGTATTAAAAGAAGTGGTGGCTTTAAGCGAAAACCAGCTAAGGCAATTTCACGGCAAGGTAACCAGCTCCCCCGCCCAGTCGGTTGAGGAAGCCCAAACCTATGTGGAAGAAATGCAGGCGCTGATTGACAGCCTCAACGAAGCCGATAAGGAAATTCGCCGCATTCATCAGAGCGCCGAAGAAAGAGACCGCCGCCATCGTGAGGTTTTACTCAACGCCGTCAAGCTCAAAACCGAGTTTGATGAGCAGCGCGAAAGCTACAACGCGGAATACAAAGAACGCGCCAAAAAGATTCAGGAACTGGAAGCCATTGTCAAGGCAAAGGAAAAGAATATCGACCCCAAGCTGCTTGCAAAGTACAACCATGTCAAGGAACACGCCGTTCCCCCGATGGCAAAGCTGGTGGACAACCGCTGCTCCGGCTGCAACATGTCTTTCCCTTCCAGCGTCCTTCGCGCCATTCAGGCAGGCGAACAGACCGAATGTGAAACCTGCGGGCGCATGATTATCCTGTAAACGATTCAAGACGACTAGAGGCGATTAAATGGTCGCATGCTAAAACAGCATGAGGAAAGTCCGAGCGCCGCAGGGCAGGGTGCCAGCTAACGGCTGGTGGAGGCGACTCCAAGGCAAGTGCAACAGAGATATACCGCCGGGCCTGTCCCGGTAAGGGTGGAAAGGTGCGGTAAGAGCGCACCGGCGGCTATGGCAACTTAGCCGTCCTGTAAACCCCACTTGGCGCAAGATAACTGAGGGCGTAGGTGGCCCGCCAGCCTTCGACCATCGCTTGAGCAACATGGCGACTTGTTGCCCAGATAGATGACCATTCTCGACAGAACTCGGCTTATGATCGCGCTCTTTTCATTCCGCCGTCCCCGATGGGGCGGCGGTTTTTACTTGAAAAAAGATAATATTTATACTATGTTGCTTTTAGAGTAGCCGTTTTATCACAGCAGATTTTCATTTTTGGCAAAGCCTAATGAAGAAAGCATAGTGGTTCCTATGCTGACTGAATTAGGCACAGCCAAAGAGGAAAAAGTGCGTGAGAAAACGGCTAATTTAAAGGCAACATAGTATTACTGTATATAACAGGCCAAACAGGACTTTTGTACAATTTACTCGTGATTTTATTCTCTGCATATGCTATCATCATCCCAGCAGAAGTTAGTGAAAAATTATTGTATGAATGTAATTTTCAAAATTAAAACGCCCTATACTTTAACAGCAAAAGTATTTAAAAATGCACACTGGTTCCATGAATATTTCTGTTATCCTTTATTTTTGTGATGGGTATCCTAATAAAAAACATTCCCTAATTAAGCTTATGTGCTGGATGTTGTAAGGAGAGTATATGAAAAAGAACAATAAAGCTTCATCTATACAGCGAGCCTTGTATATAGACTATATTCAAGGCGCATTTACGGATGAAGACCTCAATACGATTGAAAAATATCTTGTCGATGAAAGTATTTCTTTGATTTCACATCCATTTCAACCACAACCTGTTGCAGTTCTTGAAGAACTTTTTGCACAAATTTCGTTATTTCTTTCTAATGATATCGTGCAAAAAATCATATCAGGTGTAGCAACAAGTGGAATTTCTTATGCTTTAAAACAAACGCTCATGTTTTAAAGTCTAGAAACATTCCCTACTGAAAATTCTTCTTCCAATCCCTGCGCCGCTTCCATTGGCCTAAGTGCAGGCGCAATTGGTTCATGGCATCTCCCCCGAAAAACAGGGCAATACCCACAAGGCTCATGATGATCGCAACCTTGTGCGAAAGCGGGAACAGCAAGAGATTTCGAAGTAATAGCAACAGCTCAAACACGGCCAGCCACTTCATCTTCACCGGCAGGACAAAAAACAGCATGAGCTGGGCATCGGGATATAAAATAGCAAACACCAGCATGACCGAAAGGTTGATGTAGTCGTTTACCGTCGAGCCCACCACAAGGCCGCCGAAAATCGCCAGCACCACCTGCGCCAAGTAAAACCAGAAAAAACGCCTGGCGCCCAGCCGCCTTTCTACACCTGTACCCAGCATGTAGTAAAGGTATAAAAAAAGCAGCGCGGATAAGGGCGAGGACATGGGCGGCACGACAATAAAGGTAAACAGCCGCCAGATTTGCCCCCTTAGAATAAGGGCCCTGTTAAAAGACAGAAGATTTGTTAAGGGCACGGTAAACAAAAACATCTGCAAAAGATAAATCCCTGCCATCGTGTACACAATGTAGTGATAAAAAGGCTGAATATTCAGGCGCCTCAGGCGATTCCACAGTTGATTCATTGCAATTACCTCCACGGCAATCATTATATCACAAACAATCCACATAAAAAACTTCGCAACGGTGCTCCGCAAAATCCTCATCACCTGTATTGATGGCCTTTACAATGTAAAGCACTTGCAAAATTGTGCCCCTTGTGGTATATTTGAGGCAGAAAAGATGGGTTGCGCACCCGAAATAAACGAGGAGGTTTTTCAAACATGAAAAAACTGATTGCTGTACTGCTATGTGTACTGATGCTCTCCCCCGCTGCCAGCCTGGCCGTTAATGAGGAAGTTACCGGCAAGGTTGTTATCTACACTTCCATGTATCAGTTTGTTATCGATATGATGGACGAGGCCATGGCCAAAGAGTTCCCCAACCTGGATGTGGAATTCTTCTATGGCGGCACCGGCTCCCTGCAGCAGAAGCTGGCAGGCGAAATAGAAACCGGCAAGCTGGGCTGCGACATGATGCTGGTGGCAGAACCCGCCTATTCCCTGGAACTGAAAGAAGGCGGCTGGCTGCATCCCTACGTGATTGAAAACGCCGGCGACCTGCTTCGCTTCCCCTATGACGAAGAAGGCTACTGGTACCCCGTGCGCGTTTGCAACATGGTGCTTGCCTACAACCCCGAGCTCAATAAGCCCGAAGACCTGCCCAAAACCTTTGAAGAGTTCGCCTATGACCCCGAGCTCAAAGGCCTGATTTCCATGGGCAACCCCCTCACCTCCGGCACCACCATGGCCAGCGTGGCGGCTCTAAGCGACCTGTATGGCTATGAGTATTTTGACGCCTTGGGCAAAAACAACGTAATGATCGAGTCGGGCTCCGTTGCCCTCACCAAGCTTGAAACCGGCGAATGCAAAGTGATTATGATTTTGGAAGAGTCGGTGCTTAAAAAGCGCAAGGAAGAAGGCAGCAAGCTGTCTGTCATCTATCCTGAAGACGGTGTTATCCTGATCCCCTCCACCGTAATGACGGTCGCGGAAGACCGCAGCGCCAACATGAACACTGCCGCCTGTGAAGTAATTACCGACTGGCTGCTGTCTGAAGCCGGGCAGAAGTTTGTGCTTGAAGGCTATATGCACTCGGTTTTCAAAGGCAGCACCGAAGTGCCCTATGACTCCATTGATACCGACGGACTAATTGCCTCTGACATCGGCGTAGACTGGGAGCGCACCTACAAACAGCGCACCGAAATCCAGAACGCCTTCCAGCAGAGCGTGACCATCGCCAAATAACCCCCGACATACAGTAAAGCGGGCGGAGGCGGCCGGCGCACCCGGCTTGCCTCCGCCCCTTTTCAGAGGAGTATTCATGAAAACACCCACCTTAGACACGGCCGCGCGCAGTGGAGAGCACCGCTCCAAAGTCGCCTTAAGTCTTTTGCTGGTGCTTTCCATCGTCACGATTGCCTTGGGCGCAAGCGGCATACAGGCCTTAAACCAATCGGGCTTTGATGAGGCCCGCGGCTTTTCGTTGATACAAAAAGCAGGAAGAATCGGCCAAAGTATGGCTCAGGCGGACGCTGTGGAATTTTCGAACCTGCCCGCGGATGCGCAGGCTTCCGCCCAAATAGCTTTGGACGATGCTTTGCGCCTTGTATGGCAGCGTGTGCGCTACGCCGGTGAAACCACGCAGGACTTCGCGCGCATGGAAGATACACGCAGGCAAAGCGCGCTGCAATCTCTCTTACGGGAAACGCAGAACGAAGCCTTGCGCCAGTCTACCAGCAAAGCTTTGGAAGCGCTACGGCTTGCCTATTTGGGCATGACGTCAAATGGCATCCCCGCCTATGAAAAGCTGCTGGACTCTGTCGCCTCCCTTTTATCCAAAGAGCAGGGCGACGCCCTGCGTAAAGAATTAGAAACCCTGAAAGTTCAAGACGCTGCCGCCGTACAGGCAGATATTGCCCACCGGGCACAAGCCTTGTTTGAAGAGGCAGTTGCCGAGCGCCGCCTTTCCCGTTTTGTAGACGGAGGCGCAGGCCTTGTCCCTGTAAGCAAGGCCCTTTTTGCCGAAATAAATGACTCCTGCCCAGAAGCGGATTTAAGCAGCGCCCTTGAAATACTCAAACAGGTTCCAAGGCAGCCTGAAAGCTACCTTGAACTGTTTGAAAAGCCCGCCGCGGAAGCCATCCCTCAGGTTTTAAGCCTGTTGGATTTAAAGGAACTGGCCGGAGCCCGCCTGGTGGTCTTTAACAAGGAACTGTACGCGATATTAAAAGAAAACCATCCCGATATCGACAGCCTGAACCACCAGCCTTTCATAGCCTTGCAAGCCGAAGCCATGCAGCCGGAATTTGGCCAGGCTTTGCTTGACCAGGCGGAACTGCTGGCTGCTGCCGCATGGAATGAAAAGCTCAATCCACTGCTTACGCAAGCGGTGAGCCTGGCGCTGGAAACAGCGCCCGAAACAGAGCAAACTATGCTACATTCTCTCTTGTCAGCACTTGAAGGCAAGGACATTACCAAGCTGGAAAACGCCCTTGCCGATACGCTTATTCGCCAGCGGGATGCCGAAACTGCCCAAAACATCGACCAATACTTGGCAAGCCTGCCGCGGGATACAGCCATACAAACCAGGCTGTCACTGCTTCGCGGATTGTTTGCCTTTGACTCACCCCGCCTGCCAGCATCCGGCCTGAAAGCTTTAAGTAGCCTGGATACAGCCGCGCGGAAGACCTTGCGGCAAGATTTGATAATAGCGTTAAGCGATGATCAGGCTCCCTTGCCGCAGATAGCGGTTGATGCCTTTGTAGAAGACGGCCCCTCCCGGGGTGAGCAGCTACTATACCTTTTCCTTTTAAACAGCAACGATACCGATTACCTGTTTAATGAAACCATCGATACGGGGCTTCGCCTGTCCGTGCGCCAAAACGCCCCCCGTATTCGCGCCGCCCAAACGGTGGCTCAGGGCGGTGGCAACCCCTTTTGGCAGTTGATAAACAGCCAGGGAAAAATTTTAACGCTCTTTGGCGCCCTGCTCTTAATCAACGTGCTGCTCTTGTTTGTCCTGATGTATTCAGGGCGTGACTGGCGCTTTGATGTAAAGTGGCTGCTAATTTTATTGATTGTAGACTTTATGCTGGTTTTCCAGATTTTGCCCATTGGCTATCTTTTATATAAAGCCGTTACGCCCGAAGGCAGCCTGTCCCTTGTTACGTTTAAGCGGCTCTTTAGCTACAACATGAACCGCAGCGCCCTGATTACCACCATTGTAGGCGGCCTTGGCGCCATGGTGCTGGGCACGCTTCTGGCCTTCCCCCTGGCGTGGCTGGTGGGCCGCACCAATATGTACGGAAAAAAGTTTTTCCGTGGCCTGTTTGTGCTCACCTACATGGTGCCGCCCTATGTGGGCGCCATGGCGTGGCTGAGGCTGCTCAACCCCAATGTGGGTACCATTAACGTGTTGCTTCGAAATCTCTTGGGCATTACTGCCTCAACAGGGCCCATTAACATTTATTCCCTGGGTGGGCTGGTATGGGTGCTGACCACCTTTTACTACCCTTACGCTTTTATCACCATTTCCCGCGCCATGGAAAAGATGGACCCCTCTTTGGAGGAAGCCTCCCGCATTTCCGGCGCTTCTCCCTTTGTAACCTTGATGCGGGTCACCCTGCCCATCATGACGCCGTCGCTGATTGCCGGCGCCCTTTTAGTGTTTGTAAGCGCCGCCAGCTGCTACGGCATCCCCTCCATCATCGGCGCCCCGGGAAGGGTACACACCGTCACCACCCGCATCATCGAATATTACGGCAGGGGCACCCAGGGCTTAAACGACGCCACCGGCCTTGCCGTTTTCCTGATGGCGCTTGCCATCCTTATCCTCTATCTGTCGGACTTTGTGGTGGCAAAAAAGCAGTACATCACCGTATCGGGAAAATCCACCCGCCCCAACATTGTAGACCTGCGCGCCTGGCGCCTGCCGCTCACCATCATGGTGGCGCTCTTTGCGGTGCTCATGGTGCTGATTCCCTTTACCACCATCTTTACAACCAGCCTGAAGATAGACGTGGGCAAACCGCTGACTGCCGAGGGCAACTTTACCTTCTCCCAGTGGACCACAATCTTCTCCCGCTCGGAAACCATGGATTCTTTAAAAAACAGCCTGATATTCGCCTCGGTTTCCGCCACGGTGGGCATTATGGTTGCCATTACCATGAGCTACCTGATGCAGCGCACCCGTATCAGGGGGCGCAAGCTGCCCGACTTCCTGATTACCTTGGGTTCGGGCTCTCCCTCGGTGGTTATTGCCCTGGGGCTTATCATGACCATGCAGGGCAGGTTTGGCGTAAATATCTACAACACCGCCTACATCATCATCGTAGCGTATCTTATCAAATACATGATGATGGGCATGCGCACCGTTACCAGCGCCATGAGCCAGATTCACATTTCTTTGGAGGAATCCTCCCAGATTTCCGGCGCTTCCTGGCTGATGACCATGCGCAACGTAACAGGGCCGCTGATTTTCCCCTCCATCGCGGCGGGCTGGTTCCTGATTTTTATCCCCTGTTTCTATGAACTGTCAATGACCACGCTGCTTTACTCCAACACCACCAAAACTATCGGTTTCCAGCTCTACGAGTATTGGACATTCACAAGCCAGCCCCAGGCCAGCGCCATGGCCTTTGGCATCCTGCTGATTGTCATTTTCATAAATCAGTTCTTCAACCGCCTGACCAAGGGCGAGTTCACTATTTGATTGAGGAAAGAAATTATGTCAAGTGTAACCATCCGTAACGTATCCAAATCCTTTGGCACCAACCTGATTCTCAGCGACTTTAACGAGAAGTTTGAGGACGGTGAATTTGTCACCCTGCTGGGCCCTTCCGGCTGCGGCAAAACCACCATGCTGCGCATGATTGCCGGCTTTGAAAAGCCCTCATCCGGAGAAATCTATATCGACAACACCCTGGTATCTTCCGACAAGGTTTTTGTTCCGCCCGAAAAGCGCGGCGTTGGCATGGTGTTTCAAAGCTACGCCGTGTGGCCGCACATGGACGTGTTTCAAAACGTGGCCTATCCGCTTACCATCGCCAAGGTGGATAAAGCCACCATCGAAAAGAAAGTGGCGCATGTGCTGGATATCGTACATCTGGGCAAGTATGCACAGCGCTACCCCAACCAGCTTTCCGGCGGACAGCAGCAGCGTGTAGCGCTTGCCCGCGCGCTGGTTGCGGAGCCCACACTGCTTTTGCTTGATGAGCCGCTTAGCAACCTGGACGCCAAGCTGCGCGAATCCATGCGCTTTGAGATTAAAGAGATCCAGCAGAAACTGGGCATCACAGTAGTCTATGTCACCCACGACCAGACCGAAGCCATGGCCATGAGCGACAGGGTGTTCCTGGTTAACCGCGGCATCGTTCAGCAGCAGGGCACGCCCGAAGAAATCTACCGCCAGCCCGTCAACCAGTTTGTGGCGGACTTCCTTGGCAAGGTGGACTTTTTAAAAGGCGTATCGGAAAACGGCACCATCCGGCTCACGGGCACCGACGTTGTCCTGCCTTATACCGGTGACAAAAAAGGCGCGGTGGAAGTGGCCGTCCGCCCCGAAAACATTGCCATGGCCAAGAACGAAGACGGCATCCAGGGCACCATTACAGCAGGCTATTACCTAGGCGACACCAGCGACTTTAGGGTAGCAGTGGGCGACATTTCCCTTAGGGTAATTGCCGCCGGCAACGCCTATGGCCATTTTGCGCCCGGAGATAAGGTGTCTTTGAAACTGTCCAACTTCATTGTCTATGACGATGACGGAACCCTTCAGGAGCAGTTAAAGATACAAACTTAATAAGTTCTGTCATAAAAACACCAAAAAAAGGAGCTGCCGCAAAACTCAAAAATCGCGGCAGCCTTTTTTTGAATAAAATAATATTACCCCAGCCTTGAATAGTTGGGCGCCTCCTTGGTGATGTAGATGTCGTGGGGGTGGCTTTCCAAGAGGCCAGCCTGGGTAATGCGGATGAACTTGGCCTGGGTGCGCAGTTCTTCAATGCTGCGGGTGCCGCAATAGCCCATAGCGGAACGGAGGCCCCCCACCATCTGAAAGATGGTATCGGAAAGGCTGCCCTTGAAAGGCACGCGGCCTTCAACGCCTTCGGGCACCAGCTTTTTGCTGCCTTCCTGGAAGTAACGGTCGCTTGAGCCGTTGGCCTGCGCCATGGCGCCAAGAGAACCCATGCCGCGGTAGACCTTAAAGGAGCGGCCCTGATAAATTTCCGTTTCGCCGGGGCTCTCCTCGGTACCTGCAAGCAGGCTGCCCAGCATAACCGCAGCGGCGCCGGCGCCAATGGCCTTGGCGATGTCGCCCGAATACTTGATGCCGCCGTCGGCAATGACTTTGATGCCGTGCTTGTCGGCTTCGCCCGCGCAATCGGCCACCGCAGTAATCTGCGGAACACCGATGCCCGCCACCACACGGGTGGTGCAGATGGAACCGGGGCCGATGCCTACCTTGATGCAGTCCGCTCCGGCTAAAATGAGGTCCCGTGTAGCTTCGGCCGTAGCGACGTTGCCCGCAATGATATCAATATTGGGATAGGCGCTGCGGATTTTTTCCACCATCTTTAGCACCCCCATGCTGTGCCCGTGCGCAGTGTCGATGGAAATAATATCCACCTTGGCATCAACAAGCGCCTGGATACGCTCAAAGGTATCAGCCGAAATGCCTACAGCCGCGGCGCTCAGGAGGCGGCCGTTTTTGTCCTTGGCGGAGCTTGGGTACTTGGTGGCTTTTTCAATGTCTTTGATGGTGATTAAGCCCCTCAAATGCCCGACCTCGTCAACCAGGGGCAGCTTTTCAATGCGGTGGGCAGCCAGGATGTTTTTGGCTTCCTCAAGGGTGATGCCTTCACGGGCGGTGACCAAGTCTTCCTTGGTCATCACATCGCCAATGCGGCGGGTGTCGTCGGTTTCAAACCGCAGGTCGCGGTTGGTGATAATGCCTACCAAGTGCTCCCGGCTATCCACAATGGGTACACCGGAAATACGGTAGCGCTGCATCAGCGCTTTGGCATCGCTTACCAGATGGTCGGGCCCCAAAAAGAAAGGATCGGTAATCACGCCATGCTCGCTGCGCTTAACTCGATCGACTTGGTAGGCTTGCTTTTCAATGCTCATGTTTTTGTGAATAACGCCCACACCCCCTTCACGGGCAACGGCAATGCCCATGTCCGCTTCGGTTACGGTATCCATGGCCGCCGACAGAACGGGCACATTCAGCTTGATTCTTTTTGTCAGTTGGGTTGATAAGTCTACCTCTCTTGGCAGTATCTCGGATTTTTGGGGTACCAAAAGCACGTCGTCAAAAGTTAAGCCTTCTTGCAAGTTTTCCAGATCCATTTCTTTTCCTCTCCTTTCTAAAGAAAAAAGGCCTGTTCAGCCTTTTTCAATCAATCACAACAATATAAAACCAATGAAGGCGCGGGCATCTTTGGCAGCCAAAAAGCATTGGCTACAAACGGGGGTTGCCCCTTGAAAAAACGTCACCGGCAATGCTCTCACCTCCAAGTTTTGGGTATTATAACACATCGCCCCTTACTTGGGCAAGTTTGCTTCAAGGTCGTACTGGGTATGGCCAAAAGCGATAATTCCCGAGGTTTTTCGGATGTTGGAATCCTGGCGCTTTAAGTCTTTGTTGACCAGCATACCCATGAACATCATGCCCGATGTGTTGCCGCCGTCAAGGTTGATAGCCTCGGTGCAGCCAAGAGCGTACATCTTTTCGGCAAGCCAGCGAAAATAAGCGCCCTTTAGCTCTTCGGTGCGCGCGCGTACAAGCAGCGCCACATACTCTCCCGGCTTGCGCATGCCAAGGCACACCCTGGGCTCCCTATACGAGCGGTAATCTTTGGAATAAAAGTAAGCGGGAATTTGGCCGCCCTGCACCAGCACCGGCCCAAAGGCCCAGGTGTCGTTGATGCCCATGTCCAAATATTCCTGGGCAGTAAACATATCGCTTGAAAAGGTGCGCAAAGCACCGTCGGGCATCAGGGCCAGCACCTCTCTTGGCTGAAGGTTGTGGCGGTTTTCGGTAAGCGTTCTTGTGCCCAAAACCTGCCCCTGCCTGACAACCATGCCGACGGCTTCCTTGTTTTTCACGCGGTAGCCAAAAAAATCATCGGTAATGGCAAAGACGGCGCCGGCCTGCTTGGCCATCAGGCGCGGGGTTTGGAAGGTGCGCCCGCTGTTTTTGGACAGCACCGAGTAGGGGTGGTTGCCCGGAGCGCACTTGATAATGGCTTCGTACCACTCCATTTTGCCCTTGTCTTGCTGGTAGCGGCGGATTTCCACAGAGATGCTGTCGGAAACATACATCCACAATCCATCGTCCCAGTCATAGTAAACCAGCTCACTTGAGCCAGGCGGCAACAAACCGTACTGGTTCAGTTCAGGCAGCGCCACAACCTTTTGAGGGCCTCGGGTGGCGGTTACGTCTTCCTTGCTGCGCACGATGGGAGCGGCGGGGATGGCCTTGGCGGAATAGAGCAAATCCTGAAGGTTAGACGATGCATAGCCATCGGCAGCCAAGCCGTTGGCCGATTGGAAACGCTTTAAGGCTTCCAGAGTTGTTTCGTCAAACTTGACATCGGTTTTCTTAAAGCCATCAAGATAGCCCAGGTCGTATAGCCTTTGCCTGAGCGCGGCTACCTTGGGGCCCTTATCCCCCTGTTCAAGGGGCGGATAAGCAAATGCCATGGCAGTGCCGCAAAAAAGCAGCACTGCCATGAACAAAGAGACAATCTTATTGAGCTTTCGCATTCTTCACCTGTGCCCAAAGGGTATTGTACACTTCAAGGAAATCATGGATGTCGTGGAAGAATTCGCATCTATCAATGGCTTCCTGCGAGGGATTTTGTGCCACATTGTTCTGGTACTCATCGCCCAAGGCATCCACCACCTCCTGAATGGGGGTAGAGTAGCTGATGTACTCGACGTTCATCTGAGCGACATCGGGGCGGCACATGAAGTCGATGAATTTCAGGGCGTTTTCAACATTCTGGGCCGAGCGGGGAATGACCATGGCATCCACCCAAACGTTGCTGCCTTCCACCGGAATAGAGAAGGCAAGGTTTTCATTCAGGTTAATGGCATACTGCGCGTCGCCCGACCACATGACGGCCACCACGCCTTCGCCGGCGACCATCTTGTCTTTGGTTTCGTCCACCTGGTAGGCTTTCACGATGCCCGCCTCTTTTTGCGCAACCAAAAGGTCAGTCGCGGCTTTTAATTCCATGGGGTCACGGGTATTCATGCTGTAGCCAAGGTACCTAAGGGCAATGCCCATGGAATCGCGGATGGAGTCCAGCATGAACACTTCGCCTTTGTTAAACTCGGAAAAGACCACCGACCAGGAGTTGACATCGCCCTGAACACGGGTGGTGTCATACAGAACGCCTACCGTGCCCCACATATAGGGGATGGAGTGACGGTTGTTGATGTCATAGGAAGGGTTCTTGAGCCAGTCCATGAGGCCGGCGGCATTGGGCACGCTGTCAGCGCTGATGGGAAGCAGCAAGTCTTCTGCAAGCAGGCGCTCAACGCAGTAGTCGGAAGGGAACACCACGTCAAAGGCGCCCTCCGAGGTGCGCACCTGCACCATCATGTCTTCGTTGGTGGTAAAGTTCATATAGTTGACTTTGATGCCTGTTTCCTCGGTAAAAAGTTTCAGTGCCGTTGGGTCGATATAATCTTCCCAGTTGAATACATTGACCACTTCTTGGGCTGGCGGAATTTCGGTTACTTGAACTGTTGCCGTTGCTGTCGCTTGCGGTACTTCGGTTACTTCAGGCTTCTTGGAATCGACCAGTTTTGTTATCAAAAAAAACAACAGAGGAACCAGTAAAATAAGAATTATTATTGTAATTTTTGACTTTTTCATAAATTTTCTCCTTACATTTTCTTATTTGTGATCGGCGCTTGTGCGTCGATTAACAACCAATAAGAGGATGAGCAGCGCCACGAACATCAGGGCACTTAAGGCGTTCATCGTGGGCTTGATGCCCTTTCGGGCTTCGGAATAAATGAGGGTGGACAGGTTCTGGACAAGGGGGCTGGTAGTAAAGTAGCTGATGGTAAAATCATCCAGCGACAGGGTGAAAGACAGCAGCGCCCCCGTCATAATCCCGGGGAAAATAGACGGTAAAATTACATGCCGCAGGGCATAGCCCGGTGTCGCGCCAAGGTCGAGCGCCGCTTCATAGCTATGCTTGTTCATTTCTTTTAGCTTGGGCATGACCGACAAAATCACATACGGCGTGTTAAAGGTAACGTGCGCAAGGAGCATGGTAAAGTAGCCTCGGCTCACCTTGGTGAAAATATACAGGAGCATCAGCGAAATACCGGTAACGATATCGGGCATGGTCATGGGAATGTTGGTGAGCGTCAGCATGGCCGAGGCCGTTCTTTTGCTCATGGAATTGATACCGATGGCCGCCAGCGTTCCAAGGATGGTGGCAAAAAAGGAGGCCAGCACCGCAATGGAAACCGTTACATACAGCGCCCGCATGATTTGCGGGCTTGCAAAGAGCTCTTTGTACCACCTAAGGGAAAAGCCTTCCCACCTGGCGCGGCTAATGCCCGCGTTGAAAGACTGTAAAATCAGGACAACGATGGGCAGGTACAAAAACAAGAGAATAAGCGGCAGGTAGATTCCACGAACCCATTTTTTCATACGAAGCTGCCTCCTTCCCCTTCAGGGTCAACCTTTCTTAATAGGCTGATGGACATCAGGATAAGCACCATCATCAAAAGGGAAAGGGCGCTGCCTACGTTCCAGTTGTCGGCCGTCAAGAAGGTACGCTCAATCAGGTCGCCGAACATTTCCGTGTTGCCGCCGCCCAGCACCCTGGGAATAAAGAAGGTGGTGACCGAAGGCATAAACACCATGGTGATGCCCGACACGATGCCCGGCATGCTCAGGGGGAACACCACCCGCCAAAAGGTTAAAAAGTTGTTGGCGCCCAGGTCCTGCGCCGCTTCCGACAGGCGAATGTCCTGGCGGCTTAAGGAATTATAAATAGGGAACACCATGAAAGGCAAGTAGTTATACACCATGCCAAACAGCACCGCCCTTGAATTGTACATGAGCTTGAGCTTGGGCAGGCCAAACCTTGCCATCAGGGAATTGATCAGCCCGTTATCTTCAAGCAGGGACATCCAGGCGATGGTACGTAGAAGAAAGTTCATCCACATGGGGATAATGAACAGGACAATAATGGTGGGCCCCAGCTTAAAGTTGCGGTCGGCAATCAAAAGGGCCGCGGGATAGCCAAGCAGCAGGCAAATCACCGTGCAGGCAAGCGCCATTTGCAAAGAATAAACAAGGGTGTCTACATTCACGGTGCCGCGGGCGTTCATGCCCATGTCTTCCAGGGAAAAGCCCATGCCCTTTAACTGCTGCTTCATTTCACGGTTGGAGTCCCAGAAGTTGGCAAAGTTTTCTAGGGTGAATTTGCCGTTCACGTCGGTAAAGGCATAGTAGCCAATCAAAAGCAGCGGAACAACGGTAAATAGAATCATCCACACGGTATAGGGCGATGCAAAAACGCTGCGGTGCATGCCATGGTGTACCTTGATACCATAGGCAACCAAAAACACCAGCAAAGCGCCCGAAAAAATCAGGAGCCCTGAGCCAAAGGGAGACAGGTTCATTCTTCCTCACCTCCCGGCAGGTTTTCATCCTCTTCCACCCGCATGATGTGAATATTAAAGGGCACCATCGCCAGCCCCACCTTGGAACCTTCGGGCGCCATGACGGTGGAGTGCACCTTCCATTCAACGCCGCCGGCTTCGATAATCATTTCGTAGTGCACGCCCTTAAACAGGACAGACTTTACTTTGCCAATCAGCTGCCCCACATCGGTGCCGACAATGTGCATGTCTTCGGGGCGAACAAGCACGTCCACCGGCTCGTTTCTGTCAAAGCCGGAGTCTACGCACACAAAGTCCTGCCCGCAAAAATGCACCAATTCATCCTGCACCATGGTGCCCCGGATGATGTTGCTTTCGCCGATGAAGTTGGCGATATAAGCGCTCTTGGGTTCATCGTAGATAAGCTTGGGCGTGCCGATCTGGTGAATTTCCCCGTCCCGCATCACGGCGATGGTGTCGGACATGGTCAGGGCTTCTTCCTGGTCGTGGGTGACAAATACAAAGGTAATGCCCAGCGCCTGCTGCATGCGCTTGAGTTCCAGCTGCATGCCTTTTCTTAGTTTTAAGTCAAGGGCGGCAAGGGGTTCGTCAAGCAGAAGCACCTCTGGCTCGTTTACCAGCGCGCGGGCGATGGCGATACGCTGCTGCTGGCCGCCGGAAAGCGATTCTACCTGACGCTTTTCATAGCCTTGCAGGTTTACAAGTTCCAGCATCTTGCCGACTTTTAGGGCAATCTGCTTTTTATCCATTTTGGCGATGCGAAGGCCAAAGGCAATGTTGTCATATACATTCAGGTGGGGAAACAGGGCGTATTTTTGAAACACCGTATTGACCCTGCGCTTATAAGGTGGGTCATCGGTGATATCCTTGCCATCAAAGATAACACGCCCCTTGGTGGGATATTCAAAACCGCCGATAATGCGCAGGGTGGTGGTTTTACCGCAGCCCGAAGGGCCAAGCAAAGTTAAAAACTCGTTTTTGCGAATGTAGAGGTTGATATCGCTGAGGACCTCTGTTTCCCCATAAACCTTGGTGATGTTTTGCAAGTCAATCAGTCGGGTATTAGCTTCCATATATCGTTTGTCCTCTCTTAAAAAATGGGCGGTGTGGATACCCACAGCACCTGAGCAAAACGTTTGCCGGTATTTTCCAAATAATGTTCGGCCGCCGGATGGATGGTAAAGCTTGAGCCTTGCGAAAGCTTATGGCTTTTATTCCCCACCTTCAAGGTGATCGCGCCTTTTAAAACATAGCCAAACTCTTCTCCCTCGTGGGCGGGCATGGTCTGCGTCCTGCCGCCGGGGCCAAGGCTAACCAGGATGGGTTCCATGCTGTTTTTTTGCGCGTTGGGCACCAGCCATAATATCGAACCCTTGAGCAGGTCTTCGTCCACCTTTTCAAACATATCGTCAGGAGTAAAGACCACCGCATGCTCTTTTTCGTCCGCGAAAAAGGTTTTTAAGTCACTGCCCAGGCACTCCAGCATATCACTGAGGGTGACGATGGACGGTGAGGTTAAGTCACGCTCTACCTGCGAAATAAACCCTTTGGACAGTTCGCACCTGTCAGCCAGCTCTTCCTGGGTTAAGTTGCGCTGCAAGCGTAAGCGTTTCAGCCTGTCACCAAGTTCCATAAGCCCTCCTTTTGGTTTAGTCTTTCTAAACTTTCAGACAAAGTATATTAAACCATCCGCAAAACTTTCTGTCAATAACTTTACTCTTTTTTTACAAATAAAAAGCCGCGAAAAGCGGCAAAAAACACGAACATTTATAGCAAAACAGGCTATTCAAACACCGTCTCTTTTTCCGTAAAATCTTCCTCTGGTTCCGGCATTTTGTCGCACACCATCAAAAGGGCATCTTCGCCGTTATCTTCATAGTATTTTTTTCGAACATGCACCTTAAAAAAGCCGGCCGCAGTATAGAGCGCGCGGGCAGCCAGGTTGCTTTCCCGCACTTCCAGGGTCATATAGCCTACGCCTAAATTGGCAGCGTACTGCATTAAACTTTTTAACAGATCGCTGCCCACTCCCCTGCGCCTTGCGTTTTTTTTAACGGCGATGTTGGTGATATGCCCTTCGTCCAAAATGATATGAGCGCCGATATAGCCGACAAGCTCCCCCTCTTCTTCGGCTACAAGGTAGCGCGCCAAGGGGTTGCTGAGCGTGTCTTCGCAAAGGGACTGGTAAGACCAGCCGGCGTCAAAGCTTTCTTGTTCGATGGCATAAACGGCATGGATGTCTTTTTCTTCCATGCGGCGGATATTAAGCATCAAGCCCCGCCTTTCTCAGGCGCTCGCGCTCGGCCTGGGAAGCCCGCAGATACAAAGGCAGCACCTTGTCCCCGCTTACCTTATGATCCTGATATTTAAGGGCCAGCAGCCCCACAGCGCCCGCCTTTAAAAGGTTTAAGTGCATGGGCGCAAAGTAGGCCTTGTCCCCCAGCTTATCTTTCAAATGGGCTTCAAACACGGGCGCCCCGTCGCCGACAAAAACATAACCCTCTTTTGTTTCCGGCAGCATGGCAAGGTAGTCGTCAAGCTTCTGGATGCAGTCTTCCATGAGCCTTTGGCCTTTTTCAAAGCAGGCACCGTACACCTGACCCGCCCTTGCGTCCCGGATGGGGCAAATAAGCTTTTGTTCGTCCGTCAGCCCCGCTTGGTAAGCTTCCAGGGCGTTTATGCCAACGCAGGGAATGCCCCACGGCGCCGCCAAGCCTTGCAGGGTGGATACGCCGATACGAACGCCCGTAAAAGAGCCCGGCCCTATAACAGTTGCTATCAGGTCGCAGTCCTTCACCTGCAGCTTGGTTTCTTTTAAGCCCTCGTCAATCATGGGCAGCAGGGTAACGGAGTGATTAAGGCCCGTATCCACTGTTTTTTCAAAGCGCAACCGGTCGTTTTTGATAATCGCAACCGAGCAGGAAGGCCCGGACGCGTCAAAAGCTAAAACGTTCATAGTACCTCCAAGGAAAGGGGATGAAAATTGCCGTGACGCACGAACTCTACCTCTCGCGCCTGCTCTTCCTTCTCCTCAATCACCACTTCCAAAGCGTCCCGCGGAAGCAGTTCGGGCGCTTTTTGGTGCCACTCAATCAACGTGACACCCTCCTGCCCGATCACTTCATCAAGGCCGGAAGCGTACAGTTCCTCAATGTCGTCAATGCGGTACCAATCAAAGTGGTACAGGTTTAACCTTCCCCCTTCGTATTGGTTGAGGATAGTAAAGGTAGGGCTTGCAATGGGCCCTGTGTAACCAAGGCCCTGCGCGATTCCCCTTGCAAGTTCGCTTTTTCCTGCCCCCATGCGGCCCGTTAACAAGACAGTATCTCCTGACTGAAAGCAGCCCGCAAGGCGCGCGCCCAGGGCGTTCATGGCCTCTTTATCAGCAACGCGCATCGCTTTTCAGTTCCGCCTCATGCAATAGTCTTGACAGGCGCTTGTACAAAATCAAAGTAATGAAGGAGTTCATGGTGCCTTTGATGAGGTTAAAAGGCAAAATGGCAAACAACAAATAGCCCGTCATGGTTTTGCCGGCGCTTTGAAGCATCGCCTCCCCGCCGTAGAGGGGAATGAGAATGTACTTGTTGCACGCCATGGCCACCACACTCATGAGCAGCGTGCCCACGAACATCGTCCAAACCGCCACCGATTTGGTACGTTTTTTCTGGTAAACAATGGAGCCGGGCAGCAGGAAAGACAGCCCCATCGACAGGTTGGCAAGTTCCCCCACCCAGCCGGATGTTGTGCCCAGGCCGCGTATGACAAGGGTAATTGCCAAAGTAAACACGCTGGCCGCCGGTCCCAAGGCAAAGCCTACCAGCATCATGGGCACAAAGGAAAAATCCAGCTTCAGCCACGGCGCAAAGAAAGCAAGGGGGATTTCAGGAAAATAGCTTAAAATGACGCTCAGAGAAACCATCATCCCGATGTAGGTGATACGTGCAGTATTCATGCGTTTAGACATTGTGTACCTCCAAAAAAGAATCGTCCCCTACTTCAGGGGACGATGCAAAGAAACCCTTCTTCCATCCAGACTATACTGTCGGCCATGGGATCAAACCATGTCAGCCTTTCGGCTCGCGGGCTATACCGCCGGTGGGGACTTTCACCCCGCCCTGAAGTAGTTGTAACACCAGTATAGTCCGGTGCTTTTCTCTTGTCAACCTTGGCAGACGATTTGTCAAAAAACAATCTTAAAGCACAAAGCGGGAAGCGATGGTGAAAAAGATAAACAGGCTGCTGGCATCCACAACGGTTGTAATTAAGGGGGATGCCGCAAGCGCCGGGTCAACCTTGATTTTCTGCGCCAAAAGCGGAAGCACGCAGCCAATGGCTTTTGCGATAACCACGGTTGCGTAAAGGCTCACCGAAATGACCGCCGACATAACCAAGGAAGCTTTATTCAGCCACAGGAGCCTAACAAAGGTAGTAGCGCTCAGCACTAAGCCCACCAACAGCCCCACCCGAATTTCCGTCCAAAGCACCTTGGGCAGATCCTTAAATCTCACCTCGCCCAAGGCAATGCCGCGAATCATCAGCGTGGATGCCTGCTGGCCGCAGTTGCCGCCGGAGTCCATCAGCATGGGAATGGAAGCCGACAAGAGAATGTTCACCGCCAAAACGTTTTCAAACTTTGAAATAATGGCGCCTGAAATAATGGAAGTGAACATCAAAATCATCAGCCAGGGCAAGCGGTTGCCTGCCAATGCAAAAAGACTGGTCTTAAAATAAGGCTCCTCCGCCGGCGCCAAGCCCGACATTTTTTCCAAGTCCTCAGTGCTTTCTTCTACAATAACATTCATGATGTCGTCGCTTGTGATGATGCCCACCATCCTGTCTTCCCCATCCACAACGGGAATAGACAGCAAGTGGTATTTGCGCACGGTATCGGCTACCAGCTCTTGATCATCCAGGGTGGTAACCGAAATGATGGAAGGATCCACTAATTTGCTAAGGGGTGTATCCTCCTCCACGACCAAAGCCTTGTGCAAGGGCACGGTCCCAACGAGCTTGCGCCGGCCGTCTACTAAATACAGCGTATATACCGTTTCTTTATCAACGCCGACTTTTTTAATCGTTTTTAAAGCTTCCCCTATGTTGGTATCCGGGCTGAATTCGCAGTACTCTATCGTCATCAGAGAGCCGGCGGAATTTTCCGGATAATGCAGAAATTGATTAATGATGGCGCGTTTTTCAGGGTCTGTATGCTGCAGTATCCGCTTGACCGCATTGGCGGGCAATTCCTCTAAAAAGTCCACCGCGTCATCCAAAAACATATCGTTGATAAGAGCGGTCAGCTCCCTGTTCCCGATTGATTCCACCAGCAATTCCCGCTGGTCTGAATCCATGTAGCTAAACACTTCCGCCGAAGCTTCCTTAGGCAGGATGCGGAACATGAACAGCAGGTTTTCCGCGTCCAGCTTTTTCATGTATTCAGCGATATCAACGGGATTGACCATCATCAACGCCCCGCGCAGTTGCCTGTGGTTTTTCCTTTCCATCAGGCGGTCTAAAGTTTGTTCCGTTTTTTCCCAGTTCATCGTCCATTCACCTCCAACAACTTATTTTTTTCAAGGTAAAAAAACACTTTTCCAAAAGAAAAAAGTGCAGGCGACTTATGGACGCAGACAAAGAGAGCTATTCGGGCAGCGTCATGGAGCTTGGCCGACTTCGCGGAATATCTTCTTTTGTCTTACATCGAACGCCGTCGCCCATGCTTCGCCACCTCCTTCATCAAAATTCCTTATTATTGTAAACCTTCCGCCAAAGGCTGTCAATCGATGGTTGATGAAAAAATAAAGGTTCGGACTGTATGAGCAAGCCGAACCTTTCATATGTTAATTTAGAACCCTCAGGAACGCAATCTGGGGTCGTAGTCCTCCACCATCTGGTTGTACTGCTCCCTTGAAATGAGGGTGCGCCTGGGCTTTGAGCCTTGGCTTTCCGAGATAAGGCCACGACGCTCCATTTCGTCAATCAGGCGGCCGGCTCTGCCATAGCCCACTCGCAGCACCCTTTGCAGCATGCTGATGGACGTTTGCCCCGCTTCCACCGCCATTTGAATGGCTTCGGGCAGTAGCTCGTCAAAGACTTCGGCGCCTTCCTCGTCATCGGGGTTATATTCTTCATTTTGGCTGTCGGCCTTTTCGATAAAGTCAATCAATTCCTGGTTATATTCCACCTTGTTTTTGCGCTTGATGGTATTGGTAATGGTTTCCACATCCTGGTCGCTGATAAAGCAGCCCTGGATACGGGTAGGAGCAGGCTGGGTGCCGGGCAGGTAAAGCATATCACCCGAGCCAAGCAAGCCCTCGGCGCCCACGGTGTCGATGATGGTGCGGCTATCCACCTGCGCGGCCACCTGGAAAGCAATGCGGCTTGGGATATTGGCCTTGATAACACCTGTAATAACATTAACAGAAGGCCTTTGGGTGGCAAGGATGAGCACAATGCCGGCTGCGCGGGCCTTGGCGGTAATGCGCTGCACATATTCTTCAATGGCCTTGCCATTTGTCGCGATCAGGTCGGCCATCTCGTCTATGATCATGACGATGACGGGCATTTTCTCGCCTTCTTCTGTTACCCGCTCGTTATAGCCAGCGATGTTGCGCACATTGAGCTGTTGCATTTTTTGATACCGTTCGTCCATTTCCTCGCACAGCCATTCAAGGGCGGCAACCACCTTTTTGCCATCGGAAATAACGGGCAGAAGCAAGTGGGGGCAGGCGCTGTACATTTGCAGCTCGACAAACTTGGGGTCCACCAAAATCAGGCGCACCTGCTGGGGCGTTGACCGGTATAAAAGGCTGGTCACGATGCTGTTAATGCACACCGATTTGCCGCTGCCGGTAGCGCCGGCAATGAGCAGGTGCGGCATTTTGGTCAGTTCACAGGCAATGGGCTGGCCGGTCACATCCTTACCCAGGGCAACCAGGGTGGGCGAGGGGTTGTTTTTCATAAGGTCCGATTCCAGCACTTCCCTTAAATACACGGGCGTCGCCTTGTTGTTGGATACTTCAATACCAATCAGCGGCGTTCCGGGAATGGGGATTTCCGCGCGCACGGGGCCCTTGGCTAATAGTTCAACCGACAGGTTGTCAAGCACACCCCTAAGCTTACTGACACTGATGCCCGCGCCAAGCCTGATGGCAAAGCGGGTAATGGCGGGGCCATGCACAATATGGTGCACCTTGGCCTCAATGGAAAAGCTTTTCAGGGTGGAAATGAGCTTTTCCGCGCGCATCCTGTCTTCCTCGCTGTGGTCTTCCCGGCTTTCGGGCGGAGGCGGGGACAGGATGTTCATATCGGGTTTGATATAGGGAATCAATACCTTTTCAATCTCTTTATGCACAGGCCCGCGGCTGGCGCTTCCGTCCAGCGTGTGGTGGTTAAAGCCCTCCCCCTGCCCCTGAACGCTGATGCGCTTGCCGGTGGGAATGTAGGCAGCGTCAACCCCGACCTGGTGGACGGTTCCGGATGTGACGGCTTGCCCGCTGGCCGTCTGAACACCGCGCCTTGGAGACGCGGTCTGCGGCTGCTCTTTTTCAATGGGTGTTTCTTCCGCATCGTCAAAGGTCATCTGTTCATATTTCTTGGGCTTTAATTCTTCGGCTTCCCTCTCTAAGGCAGCCTGATAAGCTTCCTCTTCCCGCCTGACAAGTTCGTCCAGGCCGTTTGTTTCTTCCTGCGCCTGCTCATAGCTGATAGGCGTAAAGCTTTCCGTGGTCTGGACAATATCTTCCTGTTTTTGAACAAATCGGTCAAACTGTGGCAGGTCCGCCTTGGGTTTGGTAAGGGGCTCGGCTGGCGGAGCATAAGGCGAAGCAGACTGACGGGCATTTTCCCCCGTTTGTTTAAAGAAGCTGCCGATATCTTCGGCCTTTTGGGCAAAGCCTTTCTGGGCCGTGTCTTTTTGCAGGTAGGCTTGCGGGTTAAACAGGCGGCCAAGGCCCTCTCGAACGGGGCTCGGCTCACTTTCCTTGGGCTGATAAACAACATAGCTCTCTTGCGGCGCTTCCTGCGCGGGCTGTGCAGCTTGATTATGAACAGGTGCCTGTTCCGGAACCTGTTCGGCAGCTTGAACCGTAGCCTGCGCCACGCTCTGGGCTTGAACGTTTTCGGGCTGTTCTTGTCTTTGTGCCTGACTTGTCTTTTGCCGGAAGAAATCCACTATCTGCGTGGGGCTGATGTGCAGGAATACAAGCACCGAAGCGATCAAGGCAAAGCTAATCAAAAGAACAGCGCCCACCGTACTGAGCATTTTCCACAAAGGGTAGGCAACCAGCATGCCTAGAAGGCCGCCGCCGGGAAGCGGCGTCAGTTTTCCGTAGTATTGGTTAAAAGCGCCCACCAAATAAGCACCCATGGATTCCGGCCTTGATTGCCCGCCAAAATGAGCGTTCAGGCTACTCACATAGTCAAGTAAAGGCCCGTAGCCTCCCACACGGGTGGTGAGCGTCATCAGCGCCAGCACACACAAAAGAACGCTCAGCGCGCTCATGAGGCGGCTAAAGGGCACCGAATGCTTGGACGCGACGCACAGCATAAAGCCGCAAATAACAAGCCAGATGGCCACAATGCCGCCAAGCTGGCCGCCAAGGCCAAGCACCAGCTTTTTAAGCGCCACAAGCGATGGGGACACCGTTGGGGCATAGGCGCCAAGCAGCAAAAGCAAACCGAAAATAAGCGTAAGTAAACCCAGCAGCAGCACAAAACTGCCTGCCCGGTCGGTCGTTTGCATCTGGTTTTTGTTTGTTCTACTCATACATTCCTTTACTGTTTGGCTAAATAAACGGTGCGCAGGATGCCCTCCCCGTCGAGGTTGAGCATCAGCTGGTAGTTTTCAAAAAAGTAGCTGAGGATGGAGCCCGACCGCATGGCATAAAGCTGGGCCATCTGTTCATCCAAAGGCAGTTTGGCTCCAGAATCGCCAAAGACTTTCACAATCTCCTCTTCCCCACTTTCACCAACCACGACTCCGTTCAGGTTCATGCGGCGGGCGTAGATGCCAGAGATGAGGTCGTCAGCAATGCCTACCACCACATGGATGTCCCGAAATTCGGGGCTTGCCGGTACATAGCGCTCGCGGTTTAAAAACAGCTCGGAGTCGGTCAGTTCACCGTAGGCTGAAATGACATCGTCTATCTTCTGGCCCATCACATCGGGTACGCCCGGCAAGCGGCCTTTGGAAAGAAGCTCAGTCAATCGTTCGTTGTTGTCGGATAAGCCAAGACCGTCCCGCACTTCATCCAGGGAAGAGAGCAAGCTGCCTTCACCCAAATTCAAAATGTCCTTGACTTCCGGAAAATAAAACCGGTAGCCACCCGCTTCCTGCGTAAACAGGTGGAAGCTGTCAAAGGGATAGTCGACAGCGATGCCGCTTGAAGTTAAGTAGCTGTTTTGAATAGGCACGGGTAAAAGCCCGTCCACTTCAAGGTAGGTATATTCCCCCTGTTCAAGGTGGGCTTCCACCCAGGCGTCAAGAAAGCTTTGCGCTTTTCCCATGTCCTCAAACAGCGCCTCAGGCTCTATTTTTTCGCCCGTTAATAAGTCAAACATCAGCGAAAACTTTTCTGCCTTGAGCTTGGTTTTGACCGTAACATTAAGCGTCAGCGCCCGCGGTTCTCCTCCCTGGTGGAGGCGGTGTTCCTGGTAACTTAGTTCCACCTGCGTTCCGGGCATCAGGTTAAAGCGGGTAAAAATAGCCTCAAGCGCCGTTTCTTTTGCAATCTCTTGGTTAATTTTGTCTTGGGCAAAAGTATTCGCAAGGTCGTTCAACTGATAGCCGGACTCCACTGTAGGCGGCGCTTGTGCCAAAGCGCCGAACATACAAGTAAGAGCCAACATCAAAAGCAAAAACCGTTTCATTTTATTTCACCTCATCTTGTGTCTGCTCACTGAGCGCATAGCCGGGCTTTTTGCTCTTTCCCTCCTGACGCAAAATGTTTTCCTTGTTTTTCTCTTCATAGAGGGCAAACAGCTCCTGGGCATCCATGCCCAGGGCCAGGCACATGCTTACATAGAAGTGCAGCACGTCCACCAATTCTTCTTTGATGGCGTCCCTGTCAATATCTGTGGGGTTTTTCCACCATTTGTAGTTGGTTTCGTTGAGCATTTCTCCCATTTCCACATACAGGGCCAAGGCGTACTTGGAAATCCAGGACTCGTCCTGCTGCGGGGGCAGTTTACGCTTTTCAATAATTTCTTGGTTGAGATTTTTTTGCAGGTTAAATATAAAATCAAGCTTGTCGTTCATACTTCCTCCAATACGCATGGTCGCCCGGCGCTTGGGGCGACAGGATGGCAAGGGCGCAGGGCTTTAAAAGGCTTTCTTCCGCTGCCTTCATGATCGATTGCGTGGTTACCTTGTCCAGGTTTTCGAAAAACTCTTCATGGGGAATAATCCGGCCATGGGTCATCAAATCATTACCCATCTTACTCATATGATAATAAACGCTTTCGTCGGCAAGTGCAAGCGTGGTCTTAACACCGATGCGGTTATGGTGCAGTTCTTCCTCCGTGACGCCCTTGTCCAATAACAGGTCGCACTCCTGTTCAATCATCTGGCAAACCTTGCGGGTATTCTTGGGCGAACAGGCCGCGTACACTGATAGATCGCCGCAAGAGGGATAGGAAACCCTGTGGGCATACACCGAATAAGCGTAGGCATTTTCTTCCCGGATGCGGTGAAAAAGCCGGGAAGAAACCCCGCCGCCCAAAATCGATGCCAGCAAAAGCAAGTCCTTGCCCAGCGGCGCGCCGATGGCCGTGCCCGGATAGGAAAAAATAATCTGAGCCTGCTCAACGGGCTTTTGCACATATTCAAGCAGCTTTTTTTCGTTTATAGTGCCGGAGGGATATTGCTGACGCTCGCCTTTTTCCCAGCCCCCAAAATATTTTTCACACCAGTCAAGCAGGCGCTCCTTATCAAACTTGCCGGCAATGGATAAAACGGCGTTTTCCGCCGCATAGAATTTGGAGCGAAAGCTTTTTACCTTTTGGAGGGAATAACTTTGAATCTTTTCCCTTGTGCCTAGAATGGGCTGCGACAGAGAGCCGCCCCGGTAAAACAGGGCGCTGGCGATGTCGGTTGCACAGTCTTCAGGGTTGTCTTCCGCCATGGCGATTTCTTCCACAATCACCCGCTTTTCTTTTTCAAGTTCACCGGGGTCAACCACACAGTTACACACGATGTCACTTAAAAGCTCCAGCGCCCTTTCCACTTCCTCGGGCAAAACCTGGGCGTAGTATTCGGTCGTGAGTTTGCAGGTGGCCGCGTTCACCTGCCCGCCGATGGCGTCAATATCAATGGCGATCTGGCGGTTGGTGCGGTTTTTGGTGCCCTTAAAAGACATGTGTTCAAGCAAGTGGCTTAGTCCGTTTTCATTTTGTTCTTCCAACATGGAGCCGGCCCGCAGCCACACGCCAATGGCGCAGGAATGTACCCTGTCCATGGGCTCAACAGCTACCCGCAATCCGTTTGACAGTTGGTGTAATGTTACCATAGCATCCTTTCAAAAAGCGGAACCCGAGGTTTTCAGGTTCCGCTATTGTTTTGCTGTAATCCAGGATAAAGTCTCGGCGTTTTATCCGAATTTAGTCCTGATTCCTTCTTCCGGAACGGCCGTCTCGGCGCGGCGGACGGTTGCGGGGGGCTCCTCCGGAGCGGGACAGGCGGTCGGAAGAATATTCAATGTCGTTGCGCAACAGGTTAATGCGGCCTTGACTGTCGATCTCTGCGACCTTGACTTCCACTTCGTCGCCTACGTTCAAAACGTCTTCCACCTTTTCCACACGCTCGTTGGCAAGCTTTGAAATGTGCAGAAGGCCGTCTTTGCCGGGCAGCAACTCGATAAAAGCGCCCAGGTTGCTTAAAACCCTGACCACCTGGCCATGGTACACTTCGCCCACTTCGATTTCCTTGACGATGCCTTCGATGATGGCCTTGGCTCTGGCGGCGGCGGCTTCATCGGCGGTGGCGATGGATACGCGGCCATCGTCTTCAATGTCGATCATCACGCCTGTTTCGGCGATGATCTTGTTAATCATCTTGCCGCCCGAACCGATGACCTCGCGAATCTTGTCGGGGTTAATGGTAAAGGTAATAATCTTGGGCGCGTACTGGGAAAGGCTGGCGCGCGGCTGGGGCATGGTTTCCAGCATTTTGCCAAGGATGTGCAGCCTGCCATCCAGCGCTTGGGCAAGGGCCTGCGTTAAGACAGCGCGGTCAATGCCTTTAATCTTAATATCCATCTGAATCGCGGTAATGCCGTTCATGGTGCCTGCCACCTTAAAATCCATGTCGCCAAGGAAATCTTCAAGGCCCTGAATGTCGGTTAAAACCGCCACCTTGCCCGTTTGCTCATCCTTGATTAGGCCCATGGCAACGCCGGCAACGGGGGCCTTAATCGGTACACCCGCATCCATCAGCGACAGGGTGCTGCCGCAAACGGAAGCCATGGAGCTGGAGCCATTGGAAGAGAGAATCTCACTCACCAAACGCAAGGCGTAGGGGAACTCTTCTTCACTGGGAATCACGGGCTCCAAGGCCCGCTCGGCAAGGGCGCCGTGACCAATTTCACGCCTGCCGGGAGAGCGCATGCGGCCGGCTTCGCCGGTTGAGTAGGGCGGGAAGTTGTAGTGATGGATGTAGCGCTTGGAATCTTCGTTGGAAAGACCATCCAGCATCTGCACTTCACGAAGGCTGCCCAAGGTGGTTACCGTCAGGGCCTGGGTTTGGCCGCGGGTAAACACGGCGCTGCCGTGGGTGCGGGGCAAGAGGCCCGTTTCGCACCAGATGGGGCGAACCTCGGTGGTAGTCCTGCCGTCGGGGCGAACGCCCTGGTCGATGATCTTGCGGCGCATCACTTCTTTGTTGATGTTGTAAAGCGCGTCGGCAACTTCGCCAAGGCGGCCTTCAAACTGCTCGGCAAAGTGTTCCATGACCTCATTTTTTACCTGTTCTTCGCGGCTTTGTCTTTCCGCGCGGTCGTCGGTATCAAAGCTCCAGACGGCCTTGTCATAGGCATAGGCGCGAACGGCTTCTTCCACATCTTCGCCCGTTACAAACAGCGGGAATTCACGCTTGGGCTTGCCAATTTCGGCAACGATTTCTTCCTGGAAAGCGACCAGCTTTTTGATTTCTTCATGCGCCAGCAAAATAGCTTCCAGCATATCGTTTTCGAAAATTTCGTTGGCACCCGCTTCCACCATCATGATGGCGTCCTTGGTGCCGGCAACGGTCAGGTGCAGGTCGCTGTCTAAACGCTGCTGCTCGTCGGGGTTCACCACAAACTGGCCGTTGACCCTGCCAATGAGCACAGAGCCCGTGGGGCCTTCCCAGGGAATATCGCTAACACAAAGGGCGGCGGATGAACCAATCATGGCCGGAATTTCAGGCGGCAGGTCGGGGTCTACCGACAGGGCGGTGGCGACCACCTGCACGTCATTGCGCATGCCTTTATTAAAAAGCGGGCGCAAGGGACGGTCAATCAGGCGGCAGGTTAAAATAGCCTTTTCGGTGGGGCGACCCTCACGCTTGATAAAGCCGCCGGGGATTTTACCGACGGAATATAGTTTTTCTTCAAAGTCAACGCTCAGCGGGAAAAAGTCCACGCCGTCACGGGGTTTTTCGGATGCGGTCACGTTCACCATGATCACCGTATCGCCATAGTGAACCATCACAGAGCCGGCAGCCTGCTGGGCATACTTGCCAAACTCTAAAGTCAGCGGGCGACCCGCAAAGTCCATTGTAAATTTTTTTGATTCCATTCCTTCTTCTTACTCCTTCTTCACGCATGCCGCAGCATGCTTTCCTTCATCAAAAAAGTCGGGCACAGCATTGCTACACGCCGACTTTTATGTTTTTTACTTACGCAGGCCCAATTCCGCAATCAGGGTACGATAACGCTCAATATCGGTTTTCATCAAATAGTCAAGCAGGCCACGACGGCGTCCGACCATGAGCAGTAGGCCACGGCCTGAGTGGTGATCCTTGCGGTTGGCCTTCAAGTGTTCGTTCAGGTGGTTGATGCGCTCGGTCAGGATAGCAACCTGCACCTCGGGTGAGCCGGTGTCGCCTTCCTGGCGGGCAAACTTGGCAATAATTTCTGCCTTGCGTTCCTTGGTCATTGTTTTCCTCCTATTAGCTTTTCGCCATTCATTTATTCCCAGCCACGCCGATATCGCCGGAGATGCGAATACCCGCGCAACGGTTCAACTTAAGTAAGATAACACGCCGCCACCTGTTTGTCAAGCAGAAATACCCATCCTGCTTCTCTATTTTTGCGCCTAAAAACCAAAAAGCCCTCCTGAAAGAATATGCTTTAAGGCGGCACTTTGAGCAGTTGATGTTAGCGTTGATCCTGAGTAGCCGCTTTTCTTTTCCCCGGCAGCTGCGTAATAAACAGGCCGCTTAATATCAGCGCGCTGCCAATGACTTTTTGAAAAGACAAGGTATCGTTTAACAGGAGCACGCTAAACAGAATGCTGATGATGGGTTCAAACAAGGAAAACAGCGCCGCATTGCCTTCACCTACACTGCGCACGCCATACTGAAAAAGAGTGGAGCCAAACACCGCCGCAAGAAGGGCAACGCTGATTGCGCACACCCATGCCAAGGGCGACATAACAAAAGTGATTTTTCCCATTGCCACGCCCAGTAATCCGCACATAAATACACCGCTAATGGACACCAGCAAAATCAGACGAAAAATAGGCATGGGGTCTTGGGCTTCCTTGCCAAGCATAATAATATAGCCGGAATAAACAAGCCCGCTGGCAATAGCGAGCCCAAGACCAAGGAGGCTGCCGCTTTCTCCCTTTTCCAAAAACAGCAGCGTTCCCACGATACCCAGAGCAAGGCCGAATATGCGCCTTTTTCCGGGGCTTTTTTTGGCGCGCACCGCCTCAAAGACAGCCACATACATGGGATAGAGAAAGTGCAGGGTGGTCGCAAGGCCGGGCGATATATGTTCATATGAGGTATTAAGCAGCAGCATGCAACCAAAAGACAGGCAGCCAGCAATCAATCCTCGCTTCCATTGCCCCTTTGAAGGCCAGGGCATCTTCCGCCCAATCCATAAAAGCACGGGAATGGGAAACAGGGCCCTTATAAAAGCCATGTTGATGCCGTTGTTTCCACCCCGATACGAAATGGCAGCCAGCACAGGCGTAAAACCAAAAATAAGCGATGAACCAAAAACACTAAGCTGTCCGATGAAACGGTTTTTTTTCATTTTGTAGCTACTGTCCCTTTCAGTTAATGAACCTCATCCAATGGGATTATAGGAAATCCGCAAGGGATTGTAAACAAAAAAGGTGATTTGCCCTGAAAAAGCCTTTTGGCGTGAACAAACCCCTTCATTTCCGGCGGGACAAGCCCTCCCGGTTGCAGCCTGTTTTTTTTCGTGATAAAATATGAAAAGGTACAATCGACTTGGACAAACGATACAAGGAGGCAGCGCATGCATATTTTTTTGGTGGGCATGGCCGGCGGCGGCAAAACCACTTTGGGCAAACGTCTTGCCGAAAGGCTGCAACGCCCTTTTATCGATACAGACCAGCAGATTATCAAGCAGCTGAAAATGTCTTCCAGCGAGATTTACCGAAAGTACGGTGAGGAGTTTTACCGCAACCAGGAAACGGGCATATTGATTGCCTTGATTGGCAAAACATCTTGCGTTGTATCCACGGGCTGTGATTTGCCGACCATCAAAGAAAATGTCCAGCTCATGAAAAACCACGGCATCATCGTGCACATCAACCGCCCCATCGACCAGATTCTTTCTGATATTAAGCTAAGCAAGCGCCCCATGCTGGCCGGCGCTTCAAGAGAAGAAGTCATCGCCACCTACGACAACCGTATCGGCTATTATAAATCCTGCGCCGACCTGACGCTTGACAATTCCTCCAGCAGCGCGGCAGGAGCCGCTGCCTTATACAACCTGGTACAACCCTACATATAATTCAATCCAAGCAAAAAGGCAGGATGAATTTCCTGCCTTTTTTGCTGCCATGACATCAATCAACGGTAATGATATGGGTATGTGTTTTTTCCTGTCCGGGCTCAAGTAACACGCATCCCTTTTTATTAAGGATATTTCCATCGGCATCCACAAAGTCGGGGGCATTGAGCCAGGGCTCGATGCAAAGATAATTGGCGCCCGGTTTTTGCCACAACAGCAGGTTTTCTTTACCGGGAAACTCCACCGTGATAGTGCCTTCATATTCTTTACTTTCAAGGCGTACCTTACGGCTCTTGACGCCCAGAAAAATGAGCGCGTCTTCCAGGAAGTATTCGGTTTTTAAGGGAAGCAAGGTAACATTATCGCCCAGAAAAACGGTGTTGTAGCTAAGCAGGGTACCGTCCAGCTGGTAGGCTCGGAGAGTTTCGGGCTTTTCAAAGCGAACAGCCCATTTTTCAATCCCGCCCGGCGTAGCGTAAGCTTCGTGTGATCCCAGTGTATAGACAAAGCGCTTGGCTCCCTTATTTTTGACCGTATAGCTTGTCTTGATGGTGTTTCCTTCCAGTTCGTATCTGGCACACAGGCTATAATCAAAAGGAAAACCCTCATGCTTTTGCGAGATGCAATAAACGGCAAATTCGTCGCCCTTTTCTTTTAAATCCCAGGTTAATCCGCGCACAAAGCCGTGTTTGGGCATGGGATAGGTTTGCCCATCCAGGGTATATTGGTCACCTATCAATCCGCCCGCCACAGGGAAAAGGATGGGCGCGCGCCCCGCCCAAAAAGCGGGATCGCCCTGCCACAGCCTTTCATGGCCCTTGGTGTCGATAATGGACTGCATTTCGGCTCCCGCGTCGGCTAAAGTTACCTTCAAACACTCATTTTGTATGGTCAGAAGCTGCATGGCATACCTCCTGATAATTGATAAATTCATTATAGGCTGTCCCGCTACCCTTTGCAAGCGGCTTTCCGTATGGAAATTGTTAAAAAAATGGTCTATAATAGCTCATACAACCCCAAAGGAGTCCCTTATGAAAAAAAAGAAAGTAACGCTCTTCAAGCTTTTTCGGGTGATGTTTGAAATCAGCGCCTTCACTTTTGGCGGCGGCTTTGTCATTGTCAGCCTGATGAAAAAGAAACTGGTGGATGAACTGGGCTGGATTGACGACAAGGAGATGCTGGATATGACCGCCCTTGGCCAAAGTGCGCCCGGCGCTATCGCCGTTAACACAAGCATTTTGGTGGGCAAGCACCTGGCGGGCGTGCCCGGCCTGATGGTTTCGGTCTTTGCCACCATCCTGCCTCCGCTAATTATTATTACAATCATTTCCGTTTTATACGATGCCTTTGTCCAAAACAGGTATATTGTTTTAGCCCTGAGGGGTATGCAGGCAGGTGTCTCGGCCGTGCTTTTTGATGTGGTCTTTTCCCTTGCCCACAATGTGCTCAAAGAAAAATGCCTGCTGCTTACCGTTTTAATGGGGCTCGTGTTTATTCTCAGCTACTTTTTCAAGGTTAATGTCGTTTGGCTTTTATTGCTCGCGGCTCTTACCGGCCTTGTTCGCGGTTTTGTAAAGGGGGAAGAAAAATGACCTGGCTCAGTCTTTGCTGGAGCTTTTTCCAGGTAGGCCTGTTTTCCATCGGCGGTGGCTACGCCGCCATTCCCCTGATTCGCCAGCAGGTGGTGGATACGCATACCTGGCTGTCGATATCTGAATTCGCCGATTTAGTCACCATCGCCGAAACGACGCCCGGCCCCATCATGATTAACTCCGCCACCTTTGTGGGCATCAGGGTTTGCGGCTTTTTAGGCGGTGTATTGGCTACCTTTAGCACCATTATTCCGTCCCTTATTATCGTTACCCTCCTTTCCAAGGTGTACCAGAAATATTCCCACACCCGCCTCATGCAGAATACCCTCAGCTCTCTGCGCTCGGCGGTGGTGGGTTTGGTAGCATCGGCTACGCTGGTGATTTTTTCGGGCGCCGTGACTACGGTGGCCGCCCAAACAGGAGCGAAAGCTTTTGATTGGATTCAAGTCCTCATTTTCGCGGGCGCTTTTGTGCTCATCCGCTTCCTCAAAAAAAGCCCCATCCCCGTGATGATAGGGTGTGGGGCTGCTGCCGTGGTAATTGGCATGCTGACCGGAGTTTAAGCTTTTTATTTCTTAAAGAAAGCGACCGCTACGGCGCCGGGGCCCGCGTGGGTACCGATGACCGAGCCGATGGTGGTATAGCGCACCTGGTCCAAATCATTTTCCCACAGAGATCTGCTGTCTTCAATATACTTTAATAAGAGCGCATCGGTGATGCCG
>CAYFTJ010000003.1:0-27466 GCA_964346155.1 uncultured Oscillospiraceae bacterium | reverse complement strand
CACGCCGCCCTGTTTGACAAAATCGTCCAGGTAAAAGCCGCCCTTTACTTTCATCAGGTACACAGCTCCATCCTGGTGGGCATCGTTTCGGTCCCTGAGCATTTTCATGGAGGCAAGGGTGGTGATTTCATCCTGCCACATAAAAAATACCGTGGACGCCAAAATCACAACGATTGCCAAAAGGGCAGCCAGTATTTTGCGAAAGATTTTCTTACCTTATTTTTTGTCGGTTGTTTGTGTCATGTTTTTCTCCTTCTTATTTTAAAAATATATGTAACAACTTTTCATAAAGCTTGCTCTTGTAAGGTTGGTAGCGCATAGGCAGGTCCAGCCAGGTCTTTTTATCGAGGATGGATTTATAGTGCGAAAAGGCATCAAAGCCGTCTTTTCCGTGGTAGGAACCCATGCCGCTTTCCCCCACGCCGCCAAAGCCCATTTCGCTTGTTGCAAGGTGGATGACTACATCATTGATACATCCGCCCCCGTAGGATAGCTCGGTGGTTACCTTTTTGATGCGTTCCTTGTTACTAGAAAATAGATACAAAGCAAGGGGCTTATCCTTATCTTTTAAGTCCGACACAACCGCGTCAAAGTCGGTATAGGTTAAGACGGGCATGATGGGACCGAATATTTCTTCACCCATGACGGCATCATCGTAGCTTACGTTGTCCATCACGGTGGGGGCGATTTGACAGGTGGCTTCGTTCACGTCTCCGCCAAAAACCACCTTGTTTTCATCAATCAATCCGTAGAGGCGGGCAAAGTGTTTTTCGCTGATGATTTTGCCGTAGTTCTTATTTTCAAGGGGCTTTTTCCCATACTGCTTTTGTATTTGCTTGACAACCTCGGCCACAAACTTATCTTTGACAGATTGTTCACAGAGGATGTAGTCGGGCGCGACGCAGGTTTGGCCGCAGTTGAGATACTTGCCAAACACAATCCTACGGGCGGCAAGCGCAAGGTTGGCTGTTTCATCCACGATGCAGGGGCTTTTTCCGCCCAATTCCAGTACCGCGGGCGTCAGGTGCTCGGCCGCTTTTCGCAAAACTTCTTTGCCCACATTCTGGCTACCGGTAAAGAAAATAAAATCAAACTTTTGGTCGAGCAAGGCAGCATTTTCTTGCCGTCCGCCGGTTACCACCGCCACATATTCCGGCGGGAAACATTCTTGTACGATTTTTTCCACCACCCTGGAAGTTGCGGGCGAATAGGCGCTGGGCTTTACAATGGCCGTATTGCCGGTGGCAATGGCATTGGTCAGCGGGTCAATGGTTAACAAAAAGGGATAGTTCCACGGGCTCATGATGAGGGTATTGCCGTAGGGAACAGCCTGTTTGAAACTGTGGGACGGGAACTGGGCAAGGGGCGTCCATACAGTTTTTCTTTTGGCAAAACGCCTGGTGTGGCGCAGCATATAAGTAATTTCCGTTAGCGCAAGGCCCGTTTCGCACATGAAACCTTCAAAATCGCTTTTGCCAAGGTCTTTTCTGAGCGCTTCGTGGATTTCGTCCTGATATTTGTTGATGGCCGCATACAGCTTTCTTAGCTGCTCCAGGCGAAACTCAACAGGCAGCGTTGCGCCGGTTTTAAAATATTGTCTTTGCTTTGCAAGTAAGGCTTTGATTTCCTGGGTTTTCATGCGGTTTCGCTCCAATCTGCAATTTGGTAGTAAAAGGCTTCCAGTTCCTCCCGGGTCATGAGCTTGGGCACAGGATACAGAGGATTGGCTTCCTTTTCGGCGCGCTTGGCAAGCAAGGGAATGTCTTCTTTTTGAATATCGGGCAGCTTGTCAGGTATGTTCATGGAAGCGTTCAGCTCTTTGACGGCATTAATAAACTTTGTAGCGCCCGCCTCGTCGGTATCCGTTTGGGCACACACGCCCGCCGCTATGCCAAGCTGCTTTAGCTTCTTGTGGGCGCTTTTGCCGTAGCCCTCCAGCACATAGGGCATAATCACAGCGTTGGCCAGGCCGTGCGGGGTGCTGTACTGTCCGCCAAGAGTGTGGGCAAGGGCATGAATGTAGCCCACATAGGATTTGGAAAAAGCTATCCCGGCCTTATAGGCGGCGTGCAGCATGTTTTCTCTTGCCTGGTGATTTTTTCCATCGCGATAGGCTGTTTGCACGTTTTGAAAGATCAGCTCGGTGGCCTGCAAGGCAAGGCGTCTTGTTTCCTTGGTGGTGGACCTGCCGATATAAGCTTCTACCGCATGGGTCAGGGCATCCATGCCGGTGGTGGAAGTCATGTGTGGCGGCAGGGTGTAGGTAAGCGTGGCATCCAGCACCGCGTAGTGGGGAATAAGCGGAAAACTCATCAGCGCATGTTTTTGCCGGGTACTTCGGTTGGTAATAACAGCAGCCAGAGTGGTTTCGCTTCCCGTGCCGGCAGTGGTGGGGATGGCAATCAAGGTGGGCAATTTGCGCAAAACCCGTAAGATACCGGCCATTTCTTTGATTGACTTGTTGGGATAGACTGCCCTTGCGCCAACGCCTTTGGCGCAGTCCATCGCCGAGCCCCCGCCGATAGCGATGATGGCGTTGCAGCCCTTTTCCAGGTAAAGCCCCAAGGCCTCTTCCACATTGAATATAATGGGATTGGGCTGGGTTTTGTCGTAAACCAAATAAGGGATATTGCTTTCTTTAAGTACCTTTTCAAGCGGTTTGACCAAGCCGTTTGAAACGACACCCCTATCAGTCACAATCAAAACAGACCGTACCTTTTCTTGTTGAAAAACCTGATCAAGCCCTTCAAGAGAAGGAACAATTATCGGCTCCCGATACGGCAGCACCGGAAGAACCAGACGAAAAGCCATCTGAAAAAGACGGCAGTAGGCAGCTTTCAGAAAAAACATTCAGTCCCCCTTGGCCAAGTTGTTGGCGATGGTGTCCAGGCTGTCGCTGATCGTTGACAGGCTGCGGTAAAAGATGGCCCGCTCCTCGGGGGTGATGCCGGTGCCCACCTCGTCCAATACCTGGCTGTTTTTCTCGGTGATTTTTTTTCCGACCTCCCGCCCTTTTTCCGTCAGAGAAAAGGGGCTTTTGTAGCGCTTGGCGCTTTGGGAGTCACAGACCACGTATCCGTGCTTTTCCAGATAATCAAGGGAGCGGGAAACGGCCGCCTTGTCTTCTTCGCTGCGCTCGCACAAGTCGGTAGCCGTTAGGCCATCGGTTTGATATAAATAATACAAGCAGGAAATATGCGAATTTTTTAAATTAAACGCGGCAATTTCTTGGCTTTTGATCTTGCGGATATTGCGGCTGATGCGGTTAATCAGCGCGGTAAAAGTTTTAAACCGTTCTTCCATCATTTTTCTCCCGTAAACTTGTTGATAAATCAACAGGTGGATTATAACACAGGCTTGTTGATAAATCAACAACTAAAAATCACAAAAAAATCGCCCGCGAGTTTCTTCTTTCGGGCGATCAGGTTGATGAGCTTTTTAAATCTAAAATTCCGGCAACTTCACCTTATAAAATATACCTTCTTAAGTCCACGGGCTTTGCGCTTTGAATATGTTCCAGCACATAGTCGGCAGTAATGTTTAAATTCACATCGGGCATGGAATCGCCGCCGGCGTTAAAGGAAATGTCTTCCAGCAATTCTTCAAACAGGGCATGAAGTCTGCGGGCGCCGATGTCCTGCCCGCTTGAGTTTGCTTCAACAGCGGCCTTGGCAATCAGTTCAATGGCCCCTTCATCAAAGCTTAAATGCACATGGTCTACGGCGAGTAACGCCGTGTACTGAAGGGTTAAGGCGTTGTCGGGCTCGGTTAAGATGCGTACATAGTCTTCCTGGGTCAGGCTCTTTAAGGTAACCCGCACGGGAAAGCGGCCCTGCAGTTCAGGGATGAGATCATCCACCTTGGCTACGTGGAAAGCGCCCGCCGCGATAAAAAGGATATGGTCGGTGCGCACCGCCCCGTACCTTGTATTCACTGTGGAGCCTTCCACAATGGGCAGAATATCCCGCTGGACGCCCTCGCGGCTCACATCGGGGCCGCCTTGTGAGGACCGGCCGGCGATTTTATCAATCTCGTCGATGAACACGATGCCGTCCTGCTCGGCACGCCTGACGGCCTCTTCCTTGACAGCGTCTTCGTCGATAAGTTTGTCCGCTTCCTGCTGGGTCAAAAGCCTCTTGGCTTCCTTGACCTTGACCCGGCGCATTTTGGTGCGGGGCGGCAACATATTGCCCATCATATCGCCAATGGCGATGGAGGCTCCGCCCACTTCGATTTGCGGGGAGCTTTCGGCCACTTCAATTTCCACTTCCCTTTCATCCAAAGAGCCGCTGCGAAGGGAGAGAAGGACTTCTTCTTTTTTAAGGGAAAGCTGCTGCTTTTCTTCACCGGATATTTCGGGCTGGTGCTGGAACTTGCCCATCAGCATGTCAATGGGATTTTGGGCTTTTTGCGGCTGGCGATAGCCCGACAGGATTTCGCTAAGCTTTTCTTCCGCAAGCTGGGTGGCTTTCTTTTCTACCCGCTGGGCATGCTCTTCTTTAACTAGGCGATAGGCGTTTTCAGCAAGGTCACGGATGATGCTTTCCACATCCCTCCCCACATAGCCAACTTCAGTAAACTTGGTGGCCTCGACCTTTACAAAGGGCGCTTTGACAAGCTTAGCAAGCCTGCGGGCGATTTCGGTTTTACCAACGCCGGTAGGCCCAATCATCAGGATATTTTTGGGCGAAATTTCTTCCCGCATCCCTTCTTCGACCAGCGCGCGGCGGTAACGGTTGCGAAGGGCAATGGCGGCGTATTTTTTGGCCTCGTCCTGGCCAACGATGTAGCGGTCAAGCTCGTGGACAATCTGGCGAGGGGTTAAGGTTAACTGGCTCATACTTCCTCCACGATAATGTTATGGTTGGTGTACACACAGATGTCGGCGGCGACGTTCAATGCCTTTTGGGCAATCTCTTTGGCGGAAAGGTCGGTATTCTGCAAAAGCGCCCTTGCTGCCGCCATGGCGTAGTTGCCACCCGAACCGATGGCGCAGATGCCGTCGTCGGGTACGATCACTTCGCCGGTGCCTGAAATAATCAGGATGCTTTCTTTGTTGGCGGCAATCAGCATGGCGTTTAGCTGCTTTAGCACCTTGTCGCTGCGCCAGTGGCGCGCTAAACTCACAGCGGCGCGCTCAAGTTGGCCGCCCATTTGCTCCAATTTTTCTTCAAACAGTTCGCTTAATGTAAAGGCGTCGGACACAGCGCCCGCAAAGCCCACGACCACCTGATCGTGGTAAATGCGGCGCACCTTCCGCGCTGTCGCTTTAAAAATCGTGGTTTCGCCTAAAGTCACCTGCCCGTCGCCCGCAACGGCACACTGGCCGTTTCGCCTGACGCCGCAGATGGTGGTTCCCATCAGTTTCATGGTTGTTCCTCCTCGTTTATTTGCTTGCCGGCGGCAAAAGCGTCTACCCAGGCAAGCGACTTGGCAGCGATGTGAGAGTATCGCTGCTGTTTGTTACGGATTCGTTCTTTGGGCGCGTCGATTAGCCCAAAGGTAATGTTCATCGGTTGAAATTGAGAATTGGGCGTTGATACATAGCGGCCAAGCGCCCCGATAGCGGTGTTGGTCGGAAAGGCGGGCAATTCTTCCCCCTTCATTTGGATGGCAAGCGAGTAGCCCGCCACAAAGCCTGAAGCGGTGCTTTCCACATAGCCTTCAACGCCGGTCATTTGACCGGCAAAATACACGCCCGGGCGTTTTTTCATTTGATAGTTTGAATTAAGCAAACCGGGGCTGTGTAAAAAGGTGTTGCGGTGCATCACGCCGTACCTTGCGTACTGGGCATTTTTCAGCGCCGGAATAATGCCGAATACCCTTTTTTGTTCAGGAAAAGTAAGCCTTGTTTGAAAGCCTACGAGGTTGTACATGGTATCGCCCGCGTCGTCCTGGCGCAGTTGAAGTACGGCAAAGGGCATTTTGCCCGTCTTTGGGTCCACCATGCCGACGGGCTTTAAGGGGCCGAAGGCGGGCGTCATGCGCCCCCTTTTGGCAAGGGACTCAATGGGCATGCAGCCTTCAAAGACAGCCTTGTCTTCAAAGCCATGGATGTCGGCGCACTTTGCCTGTATGATTTCGTCAATAAAGCGGTGGTAGGTTTCTTCATCCATGGGGCAGTTGAGGTAATCATCGCCCCTGTCGTATCTGGACGCCCGGAAGGCATGGTCCATGTCGATGGAATCTTTATACACAACGGGCGCGGCGGCATCGTAAAAGTTAAGGGTTGCAACTTCGGGCATTGCCGAAATGGATTCCGACAGCGCGTCGCTTGTCAGCGGTCCCGTGGCAACAATGCAGGGGCTTTCGGGCACTTTGGTGACTTCTTCGGAAATTACTACGATTAATGGATGCGACTTAATCTTTTCGGTAACGTAGCTTGAAAACCGCTCTCTATCCACAGCAAGCGCTCCGCCTGCCGGCACCCTGCAATTGTCTGCTGCCTCCATAATCAAAGAGCCTAAGCGCCTCAGTTCTTCCTTTAATAAGCCTACAGCATTCTGGATACGGTCGGAGCGCAAAGAATTTGAGCAGACCAGCTCCGCAAACAGGTTGCTTGTATGAGCCGGAGACTTTTTGTCAGGTTTCATTTCGTACAAACGCACGGAAATGCCCTGTTTGGCTAATTGCCACGCCGCTTCACAGCCGGCAAGGCCGGCGCCGACGACCGTAGCTGTCTTTTTGTTATTCATCCTCTGGTTCTTGGTAGGGCTCGTGGTAGCGGCAAGTTTCATTGGCGCAAATTTTGAGGCTGTCGCCTTTTTTACGGTATTTTAAGGTCATGTAGGTGCCGCACTTGGGACAGCGGTCTTTTAAGGGTTTTTCCCATGACACAAAATCACATTCGGGGTAGTTTTCGCAGCCAAAGAACTTGCGGTTCCTTTTGCTGATTTTTTCCAAAACTTCGCCGCCGCACTTGGGGCAGGGAACGCCGATATACTTCAAAATAGGTTTGGTATTGCGGCATTCCGGGAAATTGGGGCAGGCAAGGAAGGGACCAAAGCGGCCGTTTTTATAGACCATCATCGCCCCGCACTTATCACAGGGAATGTCGCTGACCTCATCCTTGATTTCGACCTTTTCCATTTGCGTTTCAGCTTCACCCAGCATCTTTTCAAAGGGCGGGTAAAAGGTGCGCAGCATCTCTTTCCAGTCAAGCTCCCCTTCTTCCACCTTGTCCAGCTCGTTTTCCATTTGCGCGGTAAAATCCACGTCCACAATAGGCGGGAAATACTCGGTCATCACGTTGGTTACGATAAAGCCCAATTCGGTGGGATACAGGCGTTTTTTCTCGCGGCTCACATAGCCCCTGGAAATAATGGTGGCGATGGTGGGCGCGTAGGTAGACGGGCGGCCAATACCGTTTTCTTCCAGGGTTTTGATCAAGCTGGCTTCGGTGTAGCGCGCCGCGGGCTGGGTAAAGTTCTGCTCTGCCAAAATCTCACCGGCCTTAACAACCATGCCTTCTTCAACTGTTGGCAGAGCTTGGCTCTTGACGGTATCTTCATCGTCGGTACCCTCTTCATACACGGCGGTAAAGCCGGCAAACACCTTGTCTTCGCCATAGTAGCGAAGCGTCGCGCCCGAGCAGTCAAACAGAACGGTCATGTTTTCATAGCGGGCATCTGCCATCTGGCTTGACACAAAGCGGTTGTAAATGAGCCTGTATAATAGGTGCTGCTCCCGGGTGAGCGCGTCTTTCAAGTCATCGGGCTTGCGGCTAAGGTCGGTAGGGCGGATGGCCTCGTGCGCATCCCAGCCGGACGAGCGCCCCTTAAACTCTCTGGGCTTGGAAGGCAAATAATCCTGGCCATAAACTTGGGGGATATATTCCCTTACCATCGCCAGCGCCTCATCGCTTACCCTGACCGAATCGGTGCGAATATAGGTGACAAGGCCCTGCAAGCCTTCACCGGGCACATCAACGCCATCATAGAGCGTCTGCACAACCTGCATGGTGCGGGCGGAGGTAAAGTTTAATTTGCGCCCCGCTTCCTGCTGCAAGGTAGATGTGGTAAAAGGCGGAGCAGGCGTTTTTTTCTTTTGCCCAAGCTTGATGCTGCTCACAGTTAAGTCGGCACCCTCTATCAGCCGCTTGGCCTTTTCGGCCTGCTGTTGGTTGGTTAAATTAACCTTTTTACCATTTAGCCTATGCAGCTTGGCTTTAAAGCTGGCGTTCTTTTTGCCCGCCTTTAAGGGAAGCGTCGCGTAAATATCCCAGTATTCTTCGGGGACAAAGTCGTTAATCTCGTTTTCCCTATCCACAATCAAACGCGCGGCAACGGACTGAACGCGCCCTGCAGACAGGCCCTTTTGCACCTTTTTCCACAAAATGGGGCTGATTTGATAGCCCACCAGACGGTCAAGCGCCCTGCGGGCTTGCTGGGCATCCACCAAGTCCATGTTGATAGGGCGCGGGTTTTTAACAGCCGACGTAATGGCCTTCTTGCTGATCTCATGAAACTCAATACGGCAGTCGCTGCTGGGGTCTACATTTAAAATATTGGCAAGGTGCCAGGAAATGGCCTCACCTTCGCGGTCAGGGTCAGTGCCCAGGAACACGCGCTTGGCGCTCTTGGCTTCCTTTCGAATACGAGCCAATATCTCACCCCGCCCGCGGATGGTGATGTACTTTAATTCAAAGTCGTTTTCAGGGTCAATGCCCAAGCTGCTTTTGGGCAAATCCCGCAAATGCCCTTGGGAGGCTTCGACACGGTAGCCCCGCCCCAGCATTTTGGACAGGGTGCGGGCTTTGGCAGGGGATTCAACAATGACCAGGGTATGTTTTGATTGGGACACGGTAAGCTCCTTTGGCGTTTCAATGGATTTGATGCGTTAACATCATAAAATGAAGAAATCTATTTGTCAAATGCTGCCTAGCAAACGAAAAACCTGCCCGGGCAGTTTTTGGATGATGCCGAAAATTTCCAAGATGGATAGTTCACTGTTTAGTTCGCCCGTTTCAATGCCGGTGATTTCAAGCAGGGTGTTAAACTCAAGTTCGTCATCAGCCAGGGCTTTGACAATCTTTTCCTGATTTTCATTAAAGGTGCATTGAATGGTTTTTTCTTGTTTTTCCTTGATAGAAACAACCCAGCCCATATCGTCTAATATGTCTTGAAAGCTTGTGCACAAGCGCGCGCCTTCCCGTATCAGGCGGTGAGGCTCCTGGCTGGTGGCGGAATCAACAGGTCCGGGCAAACAGAAAACCTCCCTCCCCTGGGATAGAGCGTGGCCAACGGTGATGAGTGTACCGCTTTTTTCGCGGGCTTCAATTAAAAGCGTCGCCTGGGAATAACCGCTGACAAGCCTATTTCGGAAAGGGAAGTGATAGGGCTTGGGCGCGGCGGACAGGCCGTATTCCGAAAAAATCACGCCACCCGATTCCACAATTTCCTGCGCCAAAGGCTGGTTGTCTTTGGGATATAATTTGTTTAATCCCGAACCCAAAAAAGCCACCGTTCGCCCTTTGGCTTTGAGCGCCCCTTGATGGGCGGCGGCATCGATGCCGTAAGCAAGGCCGGATACAACGGTTACCCCGTTTTCAGCCAGTCCCTTGGCGATTTGAAAGGCCTGCCCCTTGCCGTAGCGAGTTTCCCGGCGCGCGCCAACGATGGACACCGCCTTTTCTTCGCCCTCAAATAAAGTGCCGCGATACAGCAGCAAATCGGGCGGGTCAATGATATTTTGTAATAGCTTGGGGAAGTTTTCATCTTCATAAAAGACCGCTTGAACTTTCGATTTTTCCAGTAGTTCCTGCACTCGTTCGGTGGATACAAAGCGAAGTTTTTGAAGCTCCCTTAAAGCGTTCTCGGATAAAAAATTTGCTTCCCCCAAGTTTTCCAAAGCCGTTTCAAAGGAACCGAAGCCCTTTTGAAGCTTTCGCCTTGTAGAATAACCAATATGCTTACAGCCCGATAATAAGATGCGGATAGCCTTTTCACGCGTCATTGCCGGACCCCCAATACTTTTTATCAATGGTGCGAAGATGCACGGCCTCTGCCACATCGGGCAAGGTGATGTTTTCCCGCCCGTTTAAGTCGGCGATGGTGCGGGCGACTTTCAGCATCCTGGTATAAGCGCGCATGCTCATGCCGTAGCGATCCATGGCTTTTTTAAGGAAATCAAGGGCGCTATCATCTGCACGGGCGTATTTTTCAAGGGCTTTGTTGTCCATCTGGGCGTTGGCTCGGATGTTGGTGTTTTCAAAGCGCTTTTTCTGAATGTTTCTAGCCCTTTCTACGCGATGCCGCACATCCAAGCTGCTTTCTTCTTCCTTTTTAGCGATTATGTCTTCAATAGGCACAGCGTCCACTTCCACCTGAATGTCGATGCGGTCAAGAAGGGGGCCAGAAATGCGGTCAAGGTACTTTCTTATTTCGTGGCTGCCGCAGCGGCACTGGCGCACCTTGGAGCCATAGTACCCGCAGGGGCAGGGGTTCATGGACGCAACCAGCATACAGCGGGATTGATACCTTGCCCTTGCCTTGACCCGGCTGACGGTGGCAAAGCCGTCTTCCAAAGGCTGCCTTAAAGCATCCAGCACCTTGCGGGGATATTCGGGCATTTCATCCAAAAACAGTACGCCGTTGTGCGCAAGCGACACTTCGCCCGGCCTTGCGTCTGCCCCACCGCCAATGAGTGAAGCAGCCGATGCCGTATGGTGCGGGGTGCGGAAAGGCCGCTGGGTCATGAGGCCCATACCGGTAGGAAGCAGTCCGGCGGAAGAATAAATGCGGGTGGTTTCAAAGGATTCCGCCTCAGTCATTAGCGGCAAAATGCCCGGAAGGCTACGAGCCAGCATGGTTTTCCCGCTGCCGGGGGTACCGATCATTAGCATATTGTGCCCGCCGGAGGCGGCGATTTCAAGGGCGCGCTTGGCGGCATGCTGACCCCTTATCATCTGCAAATCCAAAGATATTTCAGTATTCTTTAAGCAATCCTCATAGCTTCGCTGCTGCTGCTTTTGAATCAGGTTTTTCCCCGATAAATGGGCGACCACATCAAACAGGCACCCGGCGGGATAGACATCAATCCCCGAAACGGAAGCCACTTCGGGAGCGTTGTCCTTTGGCAAAATCACCTGCCCTACTCCATTGGCTCTTGCCGAAATTACAAGCGGCAAAGCGCCTCTAACAGGAATGAGCCGCCCATCAAGCCCCAATTCGCCAAGCAACAAAATATGTTCCATCGCGTACATTTTCACCTGCTGGGTAGCGGCGATAATGGATACGGCGATGGGTAAGTCAAAAACCGAGCCTTCTTTTTTAAGGTCGGCGGGCGACAAGTTCACGGTGGTGTGGCCGTAGGGCATAATAAAGCCCGAATTTTTAAGCGCCGCCTGCACCCTGTCCCGGCTTTCTTTAACCGCCGTGTCGGGCAGACCCACAATAACAAACTGAAACTGGTTGCCGCCTCCGGCGTAGCACTCCACCGTAACGGGAGCGCCTTCAATGCCTTGGAGGGTGTAACATAGGGTTCGTGAGAGCATTTTTTACCTCAATACCAGATGCCGGGAATGACCTTGGCGATGTCCATAAACCAAGTGGGCATCCTCAGGCCGCTAACATAGGGGAACAGGAAAATAAAAACGATAAAGCTTAACACAATTAGGCCACGGGATATATAGGTCGCCGGCTTTTCTTTGTGTTTGGATAAAACAAACAATCCATAACATACGCACAGAATGATAAAGGGCACGGACGGGAAATAATGGTAAATGTAGGTGCCCCTTGGAACCAGCGTCCACGGCAGGTACTGGGCAAGGAAGCTGATAAACAGCAGCAGACCAAGGCTTAAATCCCCTACCTGCACGGTATCTTTTTGCCGTGTTACTTTTAACACAATCAGGTGAATCACCATGAACAACAGCCCCAAAAGGCCACTATACCACACAACGGGGTTGCCCACAGCAAAGATGGTGCTGCCGGTACCATCAAACCGCTGGGAGGAATAGTACCACATGGGCTTTTGGTTAATGGGCCACTTGTACCACGGCGAATAGTAGGGGTGGTCCATGCCAAGGCCGGGCTTTCCATGGTAGGAAAGCATGTGCTGCGCCGAGTTCCAAACCTTTTTGAGGGTCACCCCGCCCTCTGCCGCATAGACGGGAATGTAGCTTAAAATATAAATAGCCAAGGGGATGATGACAAAAAACACCACGCAGGCAAAGAAGGTATCCAGCTGCCTTGCAGAAAGAGAGTTTAGCGTTTTAACGCGCGGATTATTTTCATCATCGGTATTTTGCATGGCGATGGCGGTTCTTACCATGCGCGCCTGCTTCCAAAAGAAAATGACCGCAAGGCCAAGGCCGGCGTAGCAGCCCGTCCACTTGGAGGCGCACGATAGACCCATGAAAATGCCGCTTAAAAATAGGGGCTTGAAAGTTTTCCTGATATCCGGCTCAAAATCGTCCTGCATAAAATAGCGGTACATGAATAGATAGGCCCAGATGATAAACAGGGTGACAAAGCTGTCGATGGTAGCGATGCGGGTCTGGGCAAAGTGCATGCCGTCAAAAGCCATCAGGGCAAAGGCAAGCCAGGCAAAACGCTTGTTTTTAAATAAATAGCGGGCAAGGTAGTACATCCCCGGCAGCATGAAGGCGCCAGCCAAAGCGCCGGGCAAACGCCAGGCAAAGGGGTTCATGCCAAAGATGGCGATAGACAGGGTCATGAACACCTTGCCAAGGGGCGGGTGGGTGGTTTCGTAAATGGAGGAGGGTTCCTTACCTGTTAAAGCGTTTAATTGCTCAAAGCCCGTGCGGGCGTGGTAGATTTCATCAAAGTACATGCTGTTGTACCAGGAGGGCTGAGCGGGGCGCTTGGGTGAAAATAGCAGCGGCTCGCTTTCCAAGGTATCCTGTTCATCCACCAAGGCGGGGGCAGTAGACGATACCGGCACAATGTTTTCGCCCGTTTCCACGTCGCGGAAAATGAGTTCATACACCGTGAGCCCAATGGATTGGGCGGTCAAATGCACATAGCGCCCGGTATAAAAAGCGTTTTGGTTATCTTTTTTAATAAACCGCCAGGCAAAACAGTCGCCGGGGCTGACGGTCACTTCATCAACCATGCCGCCCTCCTCTTCGCTTTCCGAAGCCGACACAAGAAAGGAATTGCTCCCGTAGTGGATACCCACATCGTAGAGAATATTAAAAGCGCGGCTTTCGCCAAGGTCAATCACGACGCTTTCGCCAAGGGCTTCCGATATCCAAGGGTTTTCGGGCGCCTTGTGGGAACCAAGGTTGGTTAAAGCGAAGATGGTGTAAATGAGGGTTGCCAGCCATACCCAAAGATGTTCTTTTTTCTTGATTTTAATAGGTGTGGGCGGGTTGTAAAAGGCTTCTTCCAAGTGGTTTTCACTTTTTTCCTTAGGCGTAAATACAAGAGGCTTGCGCTCTTTTTCCACCATGGCCCTTGCGACATAGACGCTGAAGCTAGCGGTCACCACGCTCAGCGCCGAAATCGCGTATTCAAACAGGGGGCTGTCGCTGATAATGCCAAAGGACGGCGCGTGCAAGTGCCCCTCCACCCCGCCGATGCGAAGGGCCCTGTCCAGCACAATGCCGGTGTTTAAAAAGACAGTCAGCCCCACCAGCAAAAAGAGGATAAACACCCGCTTGTCCCTGTAAAAATACAGGCTTACGGCAATTAAAGCGAGGGCCGGGAAAATGTAGCGCTCGTGCATCATGGTGCCAAAGGCGAAAAAGGCGCAGAGGAGCACCGCGCTCATTAAGGGGAGTAGGCGCACATCCTTGCCTTTTAAGTAGAGATAAAGGGTTAAGAGGAAGGAAAAGGCCATCATAAAAGTGCCGTAGTGCGATACTTGCAGGGGAACAAAAGCCAAAGCAAGGGCAAGGGCCAAGCCCACAATCAGCTTTTTGTTTTTAAAGGTAAAGCCTTCATAGCAAGCAAAGGGCAGGAAAAGGAGCAAAAAGCCCGCCGCCTTCATAAGGCCGGGCAGCATGGTATCCAGCATGCCCCAGTTCATGCCAAAGAGGAAATAGAAGTTGGTGGCGTTCACCGTTGCCCGGTCGTAATGCCCCATGGTGTTAAAGTAAAGGTCAAAAATCCAGGCCATTTTACCGTCCGGCGAAAAGAGCCATACGACAAAGACGCCGATAACAAGCGCCGACACAATGCCGATAACAATTTCTTTCCACGGCGTGTCTTTCCTGTGGACGATGCACGCAATCAGCGCCACCAGACCAAGGGGGCCGAACATCAGCATCTGCGGCTTAAACAGCACGCCCAGCATAAAGGCAGGCAGGGCAAGGTGCCACTTGTTTTCTATGGCGTTATCAACAGTTAATAGGGCAAAAAAGGCAAGGGAACTATCAATCTGCCCCCAGCCGGCGCCAATCAGAATACCCGCCGGGTGCAGAGCGTATAATAGGCTCACAGTAAAGGCAAGGCGCACATTGGCGTGCTTTTTGCCCATGTCAAACAGCACCCATACGGTGCCCAAGTCAAACAGAATGGGCGGAATTTTGATGATCGCCTCCGTAACCCCGCCAAAAAGCCGCTGCCCCACGATGCCAAAAGGCCACAGGAACAAGAGATACCCAGGCGGGTAATCGGAAAAGCCGGCGGAATCATAAAAGCGCTTGGGGCCGTAAGTCGCCATGCTGCTGGCCCAGGAGGTAAAGCAGCCCACATCCACGGGGTAGCCACGCACCAAAATTAAAACCACAAGGCGCACCAAGAGCGCAAGGAGAAGCAGAGCGGGAAGTAGGTAGCGGCTATATTTTTCTTTTAAAATCGGGCTTTCTTCTTTTGTATTTTTGATCAGCCAAAAAGCAAAGCCCACATACAAAAGCCCCACCGCCAATAGCTTCCACCAAGCGCTGGCAGGTTCTTTTTCGTCTTCCACATCGTGAACGCTTGTATCATACAAAAAGTGTATATACGCGTCCTTGGGCGCTTCTTTGACGGGATAGAACTTGATATCGTCAAACTGCGCCCAACCTTCGGCCTCGCCTGAATAGCCGCCAAGGCGGGCATAAACGGTGAGCATGGTTTGCTTGGGGCCTGTTTTACCATACAGGGATACTTTTTCAAAACCATCTGATTGGTAGATGCTTTGGGTATAAACACTCAGGCCCTCAATGGACAAGTTGGCTCCCCTGCCTCCATAGCTATCCGCCTTGATGAGGCCCTCCAGACAATAGAGAGTGTTTGGCGCCACATGCACCCGCTGGTAAAAGCGGGCGTCATTGAGCCCGTGGTTTTGGATTTGGGCGTAGGAGCCAGCAGCAGAATAGCTGGTTACATTTTGCGCCTGCACATAGGCGCCGGTCAGCCAGGAAAGGGGCAGACCGGTTGTTTCATCCACCTGGTCAAAAGAGGGGTTCAATAATAAATTTTCGCCGTACTTTACTTTTGGGCTTTTTGGGGCTAGCCAAAAGGCGGCCACAATAGCGGCCAACAATAAAACGGATAAAATTGTTTTGTGTCTTTTTCGCATGAGTCCTCCAGGAGCATTACTCGCCTTTCAGCAGGCGAACGCCCGCTCGGGTAATTTCCACAATGTCGGTGCGGGTCTTTTTAGCGGGGTGGTCCCTTAGCCACACCTTTTTGGCGTAGGCAATCCGGGCCAGTTTCTTATCGGTAATGGCATCCAGCGCGTCGCCCAGCCTGGCATCGGGGCGGTACTTGACTTCAATAAAGCAGGTGACATCGCCGTCTTTCGCGATGAGGTCAATTTCCCCGCCGATAATCCGGTAGCGGGCGCTGAGAATTTGATAGCCAATGGCTCTTAGATATTCCGCGGCGATTTCTTCGCCTTGTAAACCTTTTTCATAGGATTTTTTCATACAAAATTCCCGATAAAGCTTTGCCGGTGCTGGGATGTAGGGCCGTATTCTTTTAAGGCGGCAATGTGCGCCGCGGTGCCGTAGCCTTTATTTTTATCAAAGGCATATTGGGGGTAAAGATCATGGAGCCTGAGCATTTCCCTGTCCCTTGACACTTTGGCGATAATGGAAGCGGCGGCGATGGAGTAGCTGGTTGCGTCCCCTTTGATAACGGGGATTTCTTCGCCAAAGAGGCCCACGTCTTTTACAGCATCAATGAAAAACCTTGTCGCGGGGCAGCCTTCGGCAGCCCTGCGCATGGCAAGCTTGGTGGCCGCAAGAATATTGTATTTGTCGATTTCCTCGGCGCTTGCCCTGCCTATGCCCACAAAAAGGGCAAGGTCCATGATTTCTTCAAACACTTGTTCGCGCCGCTTTTCAGATAGCTTTTTGGAGTCGTCCATCCAATGGATGATGGGGGTTTCGGGCATCACCACGCAGGCGGCGTAGACGCTGCCAGCAAGGGGGCCGCGGCCCGCTTCGTCCAGCCCCGCGAAAAGCCCGCCCAAGTCGCGCTGCTCTTTGTCATAGGCAAGCAGGTTATTAAGATGCGCTTGGCGCTTTGCGTTTATTTTCATACGGGCGGCATCTCCAAGGTGAGCTTGGCGATTCTGCCGTCCCGGTAGTCACTTAAAACAGCCGCTATCCCCCGGTCGATGTCCGGCCTTGCGCCCGACATTAAAAAGCCCCGCTTTTGGCAGATGTGGTTTAGCAGCGCCTCGCCCCGCAAGTCGGTTTGGGTTATTTTATAGCGGGCAATCAGCTGCTCGGGGGCGATTTCCATTAAGTCATCCAGCAAATATAGGCTCAATTTGTAAGAATCGATGGCCTCATCCCGAACCGCCGCGATATAGGCCAGGCGGCGGGCTGCCACCTGGTCATCCAGCCTGGGCCAGAGCATGCCGGGGCTGTCCATCAGTTCCAAATAAGGGCTAAGCTTTACCCACTTCACGGCCCGGGTTACGCCGGGGCGGTTTTCGGCTTCCAAGGAGCTGCGCCCAAGGAGGGCATTGATCAGGGTACTTTTGCCCACGTTGGGAACCCCTATTACCATCGCCCGCACGGTTCTTGCGATGCCGCGGGCGGCGGCCCTATCTACCACTTCTTTGGCAGCTGCCTGAATCGCGGGCAAAACGGGCCGCAAAGTGCCCTTTTTATCGGCGCTGATGGCGTAAGCCACTTCACCCTCGTTTTTAAAATATTCAAGCCACTGGCTGGTGGCTTTTTGATCGGCCAAATCCCGCTTGTTCATCAAAAGCACACGGGGTTTATTTTGCGTTAGTTCCAAAAGGTCGGGATTGCGGCTGGATAGCGGAATGCGCGCGTCGCAAAGTTCAATCACCACATGCACACGCTTGAGCATATCTTCCAAGGCCCGCTTTGCCTTGGCCATGTGACCGGGGTACCAAACAATATCCATGCGCAATCCTCCTTAATTATTCAGCTACCAAGATACCATCTGAAGTGAAGAAAATCAAGGCGGATCAAGAAAACCATGAAGATGGCAAATACAAATCTTCGCAATAAAAAACCGCCTTGATAAAAAAGCGGTTTTGCCAATCGGAAACTTGATAAAGATTATTACACTTCGTCCTTCAAGGCCGCAACAGCGCCTGAAGCGCCCAAGCGGTCTACGCCAAAGCGCAGGTAGGTTTCCATATCTTCCCTTGTTCTAATGCCGCCCGAGGCTTTCATTTTTACACCCGGATACGGGGCGATGTGCCGCTTTAATAGTTGAATATCTTCCACCGTCGCGCCGCCCGTGCCAAAGCCGGTAGAGGTTTTAATATACTGCGCCCCGCCCTGGCCAACGCAGGCGCAGAGAGCGATTTTTTCTCCCTTGGTTAAATAACAGGTTTCGATAATCACCTTTAATATCTTGTCGCCGCAAGCTTCTTTAACCTGGCGGATCTCCTGGGTCACTTTGTAAAAATGCCCGTCCTTGACCCAGCCAAGGTTGACGACCATGTCAATTTCTTCCGCGCCGTTTTGGATGGCTTCCCAGGCCTGAAAAGCCTTGCTTTGGGTGGTATCGTAGCCCAAAGGAAAGCCTACCACGGTACAAATTCTAAGCCTGTTGCCAAAGTGCTTATGCGCCCGCTCCACATAGCTTGCAGGGATGCATACGGTGGCGGTGCCATACTTGACTGCTTCTTCGCACAAAGCCAAGATGGCCTGCCAGGTGGCGGTTGGTTTTAATAAAGTATGGTCCACATGGGCCAAAATATCTTTCGCGTTCATAGCTGCCTCCTTGATAAGACCATTGTATCACCAAAAAAGAGGGAGCAACAAGTCAGCGCAGCTTGCGCTGAACGGGATAGCCAAAAAGGTATCCAGATAGCTTTAAATCCCGCTCGATTTTTTCATCGGTGGTAATTAATATCAAGTGAACTTCGGCCGAAGAAAAGCCTTGAACCTCTACGCCCCGATTGATTTCATAGCCAGTTTCTTCAAGGCCGCCCACCGCCAAAATGTCTTTGGCCGACGGCACGATGGAAAGCTCCATCATTTGAATGGGAAACGGCAGGCGGTTTGTAACCTTTACGGTGTAGATAACCATGCGCCCGTTTTCGCTCTGGTCCTGTGGCAAATCCCGAAACACATGGCCTTGCAGGGAGCGGTTATTGAGGTCTTCTAAAAGCCCATCATATACACCCTGATAGGCGGCGATGTCCACCTCTGCGGGCATGGATGCCTCTGCCTTTAACCAAGAGCCGGAAAGCCCCCACAAAAGCCCCGCCATCAGGGCAAAGATAAAAAGGGTCTTTATCAATCGTTTCATAGCTCTTTTAAAATTTCGTTCATGCGCTCGATCATTTCGGTGTCTTTGAGGCGGAACTTAAGCTCCACCCTGCGGGAGGCTTCCATGTCTTCGGTACCGTCGGGCCTAAAAATCCTATCGGCGTAGCTGCGGCCTTTGACGGTAAGGATGTTTTCAAGCAGGGCTTTTTCCTGATGGGTAAGCTCGGGAAGGTTGAGGCAATAGGTAGCGACGCTCAGCGCACGCTCTTGTGAAAGCTCCAGATTAAATTCATAGCTGCCGGCAGAGTCGGTATGCCCTTCGATGATAATTTCGGCCAAATAGTCCCTGTATTCGGGGCGCAAAAGCACCGACAAATACACCGGCAAAATGGTTTGAAGTTCCCTTTCCCCCTGGGGGGCTAATTTATTGTCGGCGGTCGCGAACATGAGCTTGCTGGACAAGATGATGTCGCCCGTCTTCGCGTCCACATTGGCGGAAATGCTGGCCTTGCTAAGGGCAAGGGACAGTTCTTGCACAATGGACGTGCGAAGCCCCAATAGTTCATCCAGCTTTTTCTGCTGCCCGGACAGGGTCATTTGCAGGCTATCAAGTTCTGCTTGCTGGGTAGCAAGCACAATTTGCAAGGCGGCCTGCTCCTGCTCTTTGGTTGCAAGGGCGGCTTCGGCGGCGTTTAACGCCTGCTCCTTTTCATCCAGCTGGATTTGGATGGTGCTTAATTCCTCCTCTTTGCCCATGAGGGTAACACGGGTGGTTTCAAGCTCCTCAGCTTGCTTGGTCAGGGTAATTTGCGCCAAATCAAGGGCGGCCTGCTGCTCGCCCAGTTCCCTGGTTTTGGTTTCAAGCAGGCTGTAATATTGGTAAATGGAAAAGGTGACCGCCAGCATAAATACCAGCAGCATGGAGGACATCATGTCCGAATAGCTAATCCAGTATTCGCCCAAGTCACGGCTGATAAGCCGGCGTCCCTTGCGTCCTTTACGCATGGGTTTTTTCCTCGTTGATCAAGGTCTCTACGTGCCTGTTTAAATCCGCCAGCATTTCTTCCATGCGGCCAAGGGCGCTTAAATCGGCGCTTTGCGTAGCTTCCTGCATTTTTTGGCTGAATACCTTGGCGGTATCGGCGATGCTTTCTTCAAACAGGGCAAGGGCGCGGGAAAAACCGTCGCTTAAATTCTGTGTAAAACCTGCGTAGGCGGTCTTTACTTCCCGCTGGCTTTGGAGCATGGAATCGGCTAATTTTCCCGATTGCAGCATGGTATCCTGCGCCTGTTTTTGAATGGCCTGCAGGGTGTCGCCTGTAAAGGAAGCGTACTTTTGCAATTGCTGGTCAAGGTGAGCGCGGCTTTGCTTGATGGCTTCCATCTCATTTTGGCTCTGCGAAAGCGAGCGGCGCATTAAGTCTGTTACTTCAGCCGTCTGCTTGGCAAAGGATACAGTGTTTTGCTGGCCAAGGTTTAAGTCGCTCAGATACCCATCAAACTTTTCAATCACGGTGGCGGTCAGGCTGTTCATCTGGTTCATGCTCCCAATCACCCGGTCGGCGCTTTCAAGGGCGCGGTTCACCCCATCGACCGAAATGGTCTGCGCCTGATTGAGGGCGCTAAGCTGCCGCCCTAATTGATGGAACTGGCCGCCCATTTGCCCGTCCAGCTGCTCTAAAAAGCGGCCGACTAAGCGCCCGAGGGCTTCCATCTGCCCCTGGGTCTGGGCCTGCATAAACTGGTTGAGCTGGTAGTTGACCGGCTCAAAGCCCGCGCGTACCGCACCTACAATGCCGGTGGATAACTGGTGGTTCAGGTCTTTGGCGCTGCGGCGCAAAAATTCGGCCTGGTCTTCCATGTAAATGGTGCGGTGGGTTTCATCGTCCAAAGGTTCTTTCATGACAAGGGTATGAAAGGCCTCGTGAAACTCGTCCATGGCAAGGGTGACGCTGCCCTGGCTCATGCGGGACAGCACGTTAAAAATAAGCGAACAGGTAAGCCCGGCGATGGAGGTGCCGTAGGCAAAGGTCATGCCGCCAATCATTTGGCTGATGGAAGCCATGGTGGCTTCCGCCCCCGTCACGTCAAGGCCGGAAACGCCGCGCATCAGGCCGATAAAGGTGCCTAGAATACCTAAGGAGGTAAGCAAGCCCGGTATGGTATCGTTGACGCTCATGTGCGCGTAGGAAACAAGCACGCTTTCGTCGTTGATGTAGTTTTCAGTATCGGCGTTCAGACCCCTTGCTTCAAGTTGTTCGTTGACAGTCAAGAAGCGCTGCCACTGCTTTTGCATGGCGCTGCCAAGAAAATCGGGGCTGCGCCAGCTTTGGGCATGTTCGCCCTTCACCACGGCTTTTTGCAAACTGCGAATAGCCCGCCTGAAACTGCGGGTAAGCCTGCGCATAGGAAAAATACACTTTATAAGACCCACGACCATCACAAGCGCAATGGCCGAATAAACGAACACGTCGATCACCACCGAAGGGGTGTTTTTTAATAGCTCGCCCATGGACACCTCCCAAGTCTGTTTGGAGTAATTGTAACTTATATTTGTTTAAATTGCAATATTTATTTAATAATTGGAGATTCCGGTTCAAAAATATATACTTTTTATACTATGTCACTTTTAGAGTAGCCATTTTGTCGCAGCGAATTTTTCTATTTGGCAAAGCCTGATGAAGGAGGCATAGTGGATCCTATTCCGACTGAATTAGGCACAGCCAAAGAGGAAAAGATGCGTGAGAAAAGGCTAATTTAAAGGTGACATAGTATTAGGCAACAAAAAAGCCGCCACCATGGTGACGGCCCTGGATGATATGTTATTTGACGTTGCGATAAATCAGGTTGTCCCTTTCCGGGCCATTGGAAATAAGGCCGATGGGGAAACCCACTTCCTTTTCGATGAATTCGATGTAATTGCGGCAATTTTCGGGAAGTTCCTCATAGACGCGCGCATCGCTCACATCGCACTTCCAGCCGGGCACGGTGTGATAGACAGGCTTCACCCTTTGAAGTTCAGGCGTTACAGGGAAATCCTGAATGACTTTGCCATCCAGCTCATAGCCCACGCAAAGCTTGATTTCATCAAGGTAGCCCAGCACGTCGATGTTGGTCATGGCCAAATTGGTGCAGCCCTGTACGGTACAGCCGTAGCGGGTCGCCACACAGTCAAACCAGCCCACATCCCTGGGGCGACCGGTCTTGGCGCCGTATTCACCCGCGTCGCCGCCGCGCTTGCGCAGTTCCTCGGCTTCCTGGCCGTGCATCTGGGTAGGGAACACGCCCTTGCCCACGCTGGAAGAATAGGCCTTGGTTACGCACACCACCTCGGTAATGGCCCACGGCGGAAGGCCTGCGCCAACGGGTGCGTAGCCTGCCAGGGGGCTGGAAGAAGTAGTATAGGGGAAGATGCCGTGGTCGGGGTCGCGCAGGGCGCCCAGCTGGCCTTCCAAAAGAATCTTGTCGCCCCGCTTTAAGGCTTCGTTTAAAAGCTTGGTGGTGTCGCACACCAGAGGCTTAATTTTCTGTCCCAAAGCATACAGACGCTCAGTTTCGGCGTCTACATCCAATTCGGGCTTGTTGTACAGGTGCTTCATCAGGATGTTCTTTTTCACAAAAGAGGTTTCCAGGCGGCTGCGCAAAAGCTCCTTATCAAACAGCTGGCATACCTGCACGCCTATTTTGGCGGCCTTGTCGGAATAGAAGGGCGAAATACCCGATTTGGTGGAGCCGAACTTACGGTCGCTGAGTCTCTCCTCTTCGTAGGTGTCAAGCATCAAATGGCAGGGCATGAGCAGCTGCGCCCTGTCGGAAATATACAGTTCGGGCATGGGTACGCCCTTTTCCAAAATCATGTCCAGTTCGGAAATCAGCGCGTCAAGGTCCAGCGCTACGCCGGGTCCAATCACGTTTTTAACGCCTTTGCGGCAAATGCCGCTTGGCAAAAGGTGCAAGGCCAGCTTGCCATACTCGTTGATGATGGTGTGCCCGGCGTTGGCTCCGCCCTGGAAGCGCACCACTACCTGGCTGTCATGGGCCAAGGCATCGGTCATTTTCCCCTTGCCTTCATCGCCCCAGTTCGCGCCCACAATTGCCCGTACCATAATTTTCCCTCCAAGTTTTGTTTAAGTATAAATGTTGAAACAATTAATGAATACTTTTGTTTTTCAGATGCAGCTGGCTACACGTTTGGCGGCTTCCACCGTGGTTTCCAGGGTGGAGAAGGCCGTTAGCCTAAAATAGCCGGCTCCCGAAGGTCCAAAGCCTTCGCCGGGCGTGCCTACGACCTGCACTTCGTTTAAGAGGCGGTCAAAGAACTGCCAGCCCGAAAGGTTGTCGGGCGTCTTCAGCCATACATAGGGCGCGTGCTCGCCGCCAAAAACCGCAAGGCCGGTGGGCTTTAAGGTATCGAGCAGCACTTTGGCGTTACCCCGGTAGTAGGCGATAGTTTCCTGCACCTGACGCCAGCCTTCCTCATCGAACACGGCCTTGGCTGCCATTTGCACGGGATAGGAAACGCCGTTGCACTTGGAACCCAGGCGGCGGCGCCACAGGCCGTTTAAAGCCACCCACTTGTCGCCGCATCTTCCCTTGACCTTTTTAGGAACAACGGTATAAGCGCACCGGACGCCCGTAAAGCCGGCAGTCTTGGAGAAAGACGAGCACTCGATGGCGACCTCGTCCGCCCCTTCTACTTCATAGATGGACTGGGGTATCTCATCGCCCTGGATGAAAGCCTTATAGGCCGCGTCATAAATAATCAGGGCTTCGTTTTCCCTTGCCCAATCGACAAACACTTTGAGCTGGTCTTTAGTGAGCACGGTGCCTGTGGGGTTGTTGGGATAACAAAGGTAAATCACATCCACCCGCTTTTCAGGGACCGGCGGCATAAAGCCGTTTTCGGCGGTAGTAGGTAAATACACCGCGCGGGTCCATCTTCCGTCTACATACTCGCCAAGTCTTCCTGCCATGGCGTTGGAATCCACATATACAGGATATACAGGGTCGGTAAAGGCAACCAAAGTATTGGCGGAAAACAGTTCCTGAAGGCCGGACACGTCGGTCTTGGCGCCATCGGAAATAAAGATTTCGTCAGGATCCAAATGGATGCCGCGGCTGCGGTAATCATGGCGGTTAATGGCTTCGATTAAATCGGCTTCGCCATCTCCCGGCGGATAGCCACGGAAGCCCTCCACCGTGGCCATGCCCCTGGCGGCATTGGCAAAGGCATCCGCCACATAAGGCGCAAGAGGCCTGGTCACATCGCCGATACCAAGGCGCAAAACGCTCTTGCCCGGGTTTTCGCCCAGGTAGCGGTTGACTCGCTGGGCAATATCGGAAAACAGGTAGCTGCCGGGCATCGCGGCAATAAATGGATTGATTTTCATATCTTATATCCCCACTTGCCCAAGCCACTCGCCGTCAAACACAAATTCGGCGGGGCCTGATTGATAAACGTGATTGTCTTCCTCGTTCCAGCAAAGCTCCAGGTTGCCGCCCAACAGCTTCACTTGAACAGTGCGGTCGCACTGACCGGTAAGCACGCCAGCGACAAGCGCCGCGCTTGCGCCCGTACCGCAGGCAAGGGTTTCACCGGCCCCGCGCTCCCATACGCGCATTTGCAGGATGTCGCGCCTGACAACGCGAACAAACTCCACATTGGTACGCCTCGGGAACAGGCTGTGGTTTTCAAACACGGGGCCTACGCTTTTTAAGTCGATCATCTCCGGATCGTTGACAAAGACCACGCAGTGCGGGTTGCCCATATTCACGCAGGTAATAAGCCAATCCTGCCCCATCAAATGCAACTGGTGCTGAACCACCCTGTCGCCGGGCAAATCGACCATGGTGCCCGGGTTCAGTTCGGGGCTGCCCATATCCACCCGAATCCGGCTGACCTTGCCATCGTCGGTCAACAGGCACAGGGTGCGGATGCCACCCTTGGTTTCCAGGGTGATTTCCTTTTGGGTGGTCATGCCGCGTTCATATACATATTTTCCAATGCAGCGGGTGGCGTTTCCGCACATTTCCGCCTCGGAACCGTCGGCGTTAAAGATACGCATGCCAAAATCGGCCACATCGCTTGGCTGAATGAGAACCAGACCATCGGAACCCACACCAAAATGCGGCTGGCTCATCTGGATGGCCAAACGGGAAGGGTCGCTGACCTCTTCTTCAAAGCAGTTAATAAATACATAGTCGTTGCCCATGCCGTGCATCTTTGTAAAGCGCATATTTTATCTCCTTTATCCTTACATTTCGCTTGGCGTTTCAACGCCGATTAAGTGAAGTCCCAGCTTGATCACCTGCGCCGCCGCGCGGCTTAGATTGAGCCGGGCAGAAGCCTCGCCCAGATTATCGGTAATGATGCGGTGCTCATAGTAGAACTTATTGTAAGCTTTTGCCACCTCCACCACCTGGCGCGTGACCAGATAGGGTTCGTTGCGGTTTAAAGCGTTTTCCACCGCCTCCGGGAAGCGGCTGATGGCAAGGGCAAGCTGCTGGCTTTCATCGTCGGTCAATTGGTCATAGTTAGGCGCCTCGGTAATGCCTTTGCCCTTTTCAAGCAGTGTTTGAATACGTGCATAGGTATACTGCACATACGGGCCCGTTTCCCCATCGAAATTGAGCGCCTTGTCCCACCAAAAGTCGATGTCCTTGATGCGCTGGTTAAACAACGTCGAAAAGACCACGGCGCCCACACCCACCTGGCGGGCAACGGTTTGCTTATCAGCGATATCGGGGCTTTTCTCGTTCAGGATATCCAATGCTTTTTCCTGGGCTTTGGTTAATAGTTCATCCAAATGAATGATGTTGCCCCGGCGGGTGGATAGCGCCTCACCTTCATAGCTGACCATACCAAAGGCCACATGCTCGCACTGGTCCTTGGCCCAATCATAGCCCATCTTTTGGAGCACGGCAAATACCTGCTGAAAGTGAAGGGTCTGCTGATAGGCAACCACGTACAGGTTTTTATCAAACTTGTAGTGCTTTTTCCGATACAGCGCGCTGGCTAGGTCTCTGGTTGAATAAAGGGTGGCCCCGTCGCTTTTTAAAATCAGGCAGGGCGGAAGGTTTTCTTCTTCCAGCATGACTACTTCGGCCCCGTCGCTTTCTACAAGCAGGTTCTTTTGGCGCAGTTCTTCGATGACGGGATCCATTTTATCGTTGTAAAAGCTTTCGCCCTGGTAGCTGTCAAACTCAACGCCCAGAACTTGATACACTTTCTTGGCGTCCTTTAAGGTCAGGGCCTTGAAGTGTTCAAAAATTTCCAGGGCTTCCTCGTCACCCTCTTCAATCTTTTTAAACCAGGCGCGGCCTTCTTCATCCAGGGAAGAGTCTTTTTCAGCCTCCTGATGAAAGCGCACATACAGGTCGCTTAATGCCTGCACCCCGCCCCGGTCGATCATTTCCTTGGAGCCCCAGTGCTTGTAGGCGGCAATCATCTTGCCAAACTGGGTGCCCCAGTCGCCAAGGTAGTTAAGCCGCAAAACGTCCCAGCCAAGAAAGGCGTAAATGCGGGCAAGGGCAGCGCCAATAACCGTCGTGGAAAGGTGGCCTATATGAAAGCGCTTGGCGATGTTGATGCTGGAATAATCAATGACTGCCCTCTTTCTTTCAGGCAGTTCTTTGGCGCCGTAGCGGTCGCCTTCGCTCAATACCTTCTCGGTGATACCTTTGACAAAATTTTGGCGGTTCAAAAAAAAGTTCAGGTATCCGCCCGCCTGTTCCACCCGGGCAAGCTCGGTATCCTGCCAGGCGGATGCTAGTTTCTGCGCGATTTGCGGGGGACCCATTCGAAAAATCTTGGATAATCTAAAACAGGGAAAGGCGTAGTCGCCCATTGCTTTATCAGGCGGAACCTCCAGGTAGTTGGTTGTATCCTGGGGAATGTCTACCCCTTCAAACGCCTGCGCCATAGTTTCCTTCAGCGCTAAAGACAGCTGCTCTTTTGCGTCCATTCAGTCTCCCTCCTTCATAATAGCTAAATCATAGCATAAACCCCGTGTTCTTTCAATGAAACAGACGCAAATGTTCAGGGCTTATCGCATAGCCGACAAGCAAAAAAACGCAAAAGAACATTAAAAATACGATACAAAATGATTGACAAGCTTCCGGGAACATAATACGCTTTGTAGCACGCAGTGTATAACTATGCGTATTGGAGGTGAAGCCATGATAATTGTTGTAGATACGCCCGCATTATACACACCCGAAGAGGGCAAGGCGCTTGGGTTAAGGGTGGTTCCTTCCTGCACGCTCATGGGCAACCGGGCATATCGGGATTTTGAAGATATTAGCAGCGAAGAACTGCTTGAAAAAATAGAACAGGGAGAAACGCCCACCACTTCGCAGCCATCCATTGCCGATGTGCTGGAAGCATATGAAAGCTGCCAGGGAGAAGAAATTCTAGCCCTGCCGCTTGGCGACGGCCTGTCCGGCACCTACCAAAACATGGAGGCTGCCAGGCGCCAGATGAAGCATAGCGACCAAATTCATGTGGTTGATACCAAAACCTTGGCCGGCCCTCAGTGGTATTTGGTGCAAAAAGCCATGAAACTGCGTGATGAAGGAATCAATATCGAGGGTATCAAAAACGCCCTGCAAAAATGCATTGAAACTTCCGTTTCCTTTGTCATCCCCCAGGACTTTAATTTTTTGAAGCGCAGCGGGAGGTTAACCCCTGTGGCAGCTAAAATCGGTACGCTGCTGAAAATCGTCCCCATCCTGACGCAAACCCAGGACAAAAGGCGAATCACCCTCTTTTCCATCAAGCGCTCGGCACGAAAAGCCGTAGAAGCCCTGATTGAGCACTTCAAGGAGCTGGGCGTTAATGATAAGTACCTGATTACTGTATCTCAC
>CAYFTJ010000002.1:63798-81737 GCA_964346155.1 uncultured Oscillospiraceae bacterium | reverse complement strand
CAGACCGTCGACAAAGCGGCTTTAGCATAATTGCCAAGACCGCTTTGTCGACAGGCTGAAGGCAGAAGTTTATCTTCTGTCTTTTCTTTTTTGTATTTTAATTCCCTTACTGTTATAATGTTGCCTTAGAGGGAGGACGAGATGCAGCCACAAGTTTACCGAATGATTGCCATGCTTTTTCGCTATTGGCTGGTTATACTAACTTTGATTATTCTTTGGCGCGCAATCAAGTGGCTCTACAAAGAAAGGGCTGCTTATCAAGCTACCTTGCGTGTGCTGCCTGATGCCGGATTCATTGGCGAGTTGGTTGATCTTGACGCGGGTATAAGCCACCCTCTTCCGCGTGAAGGCTTTATCAGTGGAAAAAGGCAGGCGGATATTGGCCTAAAAGGTCTTCCCTATCCTATTCATTTTGAACTGATGGAAAATGAAGGCATCTTAATCGAGGCTTCTAAACGGCTCCATGCCAAAGTAGACGAAGTGCCTGTTGGCAAAAATACTTTTGCCTTTCATGGGACTATTCTTGAAGCGGGGACCTATCGCTTGCGTTTTCGTTTGTTCGAGGGTGTTCCTGTGCCTGAAATGCAAATGGAACCGAGTTCTGAAATAGTTGAAGGCAGTAACATGCAACCTTTACATGAACCGGTGCGGCAAATGATTTATCCTAACGAGCTGGCAATGCCGGTGGTGGAGGAACATCAAAGACAGGCTTACGAAGGCAATTATGTTGATTTAGACGATGGTTTTTGCTTAGATAATTTGCAGAACAAAACACCTTCGTCAGAACCTTGGGGCGATGAGGAATGGACAGATGGACAATAAAAACAAACGCTTGCGCCATTCTTTGATTGTAGCGATGACTATTTTTATTGTCAGCTGCTTTTCTTTGCTGTTATTAAAGGATTTGACGCTCCAAAGCGCTATTATGCTTGTGGCGGTTCCCGGCGGATTTTATTTGCTTTCCACGTTTGTTCCGCGAAAGTTTTTCGTGGACGGTCTGCTTTTGGCTTTAGTTAATTTTCTTTGCTGTTTGGGCATCATTGTTTTATATCGTATGAACCCCGGATATGGAATCAACCAAGCAATCAACTATTTGGCGGGCTACCTTGCGATGATTCTATGCATGTTGGCAGTTCGCTATATTGAGGCCTTTAAACCCCTGCGAGTGCCTTTTGTTGTGGTATGCATTGTAGTTATGCTGGCTCCGGTGCTAATCGGCAAAGAACGAAACGGCGCTAAGGCTTGGTTATTTTTTGGGGGGCTATCCGTTCAGCCAAGCGAACTTGTGAAGGTGGGGCTGGTTCTGGTGAATGGCTATCTGCTTTCCAAAAGAAAACTAATTGCTTCCATTGCCTTTTCTGCCATGATGCTTGTTTTGCTTTTATTGCAAAAGGATATGGGCACGGCCCTTCTATATTACGGTGTTGCGCTCGTGATGATGTATGTTGCCACGGGTTCGGAAAGTTTCTTGTTGGCCGGCATTGCAGGCGCTACCGGAGCGGTAGTTATTGGATACCAACTGCTTAAGCGTATAGGTTTTGCTCATCTTGCCCGCAGGGTGACTGCTTGGCTATCACCCTGGGCTACTTATCAAGACGAGGGCTACCAAACAGTGCAGTCTTTGCTTGCCATCGTTAACGGAGGGCTATTCGGTTTAGGATTGGGCGCGGGAAATGCGTCAAACATACCTGTTCGTGAGGCTGATTCTATTTTCCCCTTTATCGTCAATGAGTTCGGGATGATCTTTGGGATTTGTTTGATTATTTTCTATATCCTGATTTTTGTCCGCGGAATTGCCATCGCTGTTCACGCAAGACAGAAATTTCACTCCCTCATTGCCCTTGGCTGCAGTATGTTTATCGGTTTTCAAACCTTTGTGATTATTGGAGGAAATATAAATCTCATCCCTATCACAGGGGTTACCTTGCCATATATTAGCTATGGCGGAACTTCACTTCTTTCAAGCTTATGCATTATCGGCGTTCTCCAGGGCGTTGAATGGGTTAATCGCACGCAAATGGCTCACGATGCTCAAATGGCCACCATAGGAGGACAAGAATGAAGCGGCTAAGACAGACTATCAGGCGGGCTGCCTTCATGATGGCAGGTCTTCTTTTGCTGCTCATTGGTTTTGGCACAGTAAGTGTAACAACTCAAGGTGATCGCTGGTTTTCATCGGCAGCAAACACTTATTTAAGAGATAGAAAAACGGCTGCTATAGCCGGAAACATTCTAGATAGGCGAGGGGTTGTGCTTGCATCAACCGATGATGAAGGAAAACGTATCTATAGCTCTGATGAAAAAGTACGGCGGGCCTGTGTCCATGTGGTTGGCGACAGGGATAATAAGGTAGGCTACGGTGCCGAATCCTTTATGGCCAATTATCTTTATAGATTTAATACTCCCTATCTTCGCCAGCTTGTTGCTATGCTAAAGGGTGAAAAGCTGCTGGGAAACCATGTAATGTTATCCATTGACAGCAAGCTATCAACAAAAATTGCTGATATTTTTCCTCGCGACAAAAAAGGGGCAATTGTAGTGATGAACTATCAAACCGGTGAAGTGATTAGCTTGCTTAGCTTTCCGAGCTTTGACCCTGATAACATCACAAGTGCCGTTAAAAACGATCGCTTACGCCCTTTTTGGAACAACGCCACCCAATGGGTCAGCGCTCCGGGATCAACGTTTAAGGTGGTAACGCTGGCTTCGGTTCTTCAAAACATCAAAAACGCAGAGCAAAAGACTTTTGAATGCACCGGTGTGATTGATTTTGAAGACAATCAAATGCGTGATGCCAAGCTGGCAGTACATGGAAACATTTCGCTTAAAAAAGCGTTTAAAGAAAGCTGCAACATTGTCTTTGGCAATCTGGCCTTGGAATTGGGTGATAGAAATTTGAAGAGAACATCCAGAGCTTTTGGTATCGGCGATCACTTTCTTTTTTCTGATTTGGTCGTTGAAAATTCTTTTTATCCCAGCAATGAACGGACATCAAAGCAAGTTGCCTGGACGGGTGTTGGCCAGGATGCGCTTGGTTTAACGCCTGTTCATATGTGTATGATAGCATCGGCTATTGCCAACGATGGTGTCATGATGGAGCCAAAGCTTTTGTTAAAAGCCGTTGCCGAAGACGGTAAACACAGGGCAAGCTTAACGCCTCGTGCTGTAAAGAAGCCTCTGGGCAAAGAAGAGGCCGACCTTATTGCAGATTATATGCGTGAGGCCATCCTTTCCGGCACAGGAACAAAAGCTAACGTCCCCGGCTATCGGATTTGCGGAAAAACGGGCAGTGCTCAGGTAGACGGTCAAGCTGAAGATAATGCCTGGTTTATCGGCTTTATTGACCAGGAAAACACCCCTTATGCTGTCTGTGTTGCGGTGATGGATGTGGGCAGCGGGGGAACGGTTGCAGCGCCCATTGCCGGAGAAATTTTTAAATTATTACTAAACTATAAATGATGTAAAGGAGTCAGTCGTTTGAAAGTCAACAAAAAAGGCTTATTAAAGGATGCGGTCATTATTCTGTTTTGCAGCTTTCTCTCTGCTAGCGGCACGTATTTATTCAAGTTCCCAAATCACTTCACTACAGGTGGCGTAACCGGACTTGGCATTATCTTGAACAATGTGTGGCCGGTCTTTTCTCAGACGGCCTATACCAATGTTTTAAATATTACCATTACCGTTATCGGGCTTATTTTGCTTGGGAAAAGTTTTGGCATCAAAACGCTTGTCTATACCGGATGCTTCACCCTGATGATTTCGCTTTACGACCGCTTTTTACCGATGACGGCCCCGCTCACCGATCAACCTTTTATGGAGTTGATTTTGGCTGTCTTAATTCCCTCCATAGGCGGTGCTATAATGTTTGATATTGGCGGCTCAAGCGGCGGGACAGATATTATTGCCATGCTGCTTAAAAAATTCGCTCATGTCTATAATACATCCACTGCGCTTTTGCTGGCCGATATATTCATAGGTGCTCTTGCCTTTTTCGTGTTTGACGTGAAAACAGGTCTTTTTTCGATCTTCGGCTTACTGATTCGTTCAGTGCTGACCGAATCCGTTATCACGAGCCTGAATCAACGCAAGTATTTTCACATCATTACGGATCACCCGCAACTGGTGCGAGACTATATCACCAACGAATTAAAAAGAAGCGCAACATTATTTGATGGGGAAGGAGCTTTTACGGGAGAAAAGCGGACGCTTATTCTTACCGTTGTATCTCAAAGGCAAGCCATTGACTTGCGTAATTTTGTGCGTGGTCAGTCGCCAGGCAGCTTCCTTCTAATTACCGATACTTCCGAGATATTCGGCCGCGGATTTAAATCCGATTAAAGACAATGCCCGTTACAGTTATAGCCTTTGGCAAAATGAAAGAAAAATACTACGAAGCAGCTTGTAAGGAGTATTTAAAGCGTTTGCAGCGTTTTGGCAAAATTTCCCTGATTGAATTGCCTGATTTAGTGCCGCCTAAAAATCCTTCGCCCAAAGAAATTGACAATCTTCTGGAAAAAGAAGGAGAAACTCTGCTTAAATATGTTAAAGACGGAGATTATTTAATTGCCCTTGCTATTGAAGGAAAGCAGCTGTCCAGCGAAGAACATGCCGCTAAAATGCAGAGGCTGCTGGACCACGGAGAAAACATTGTCTATGCCATCGGCTCTTCCGAGGGCTTGGGAAAGTCAGTCCTTCAAAGAGCAAACGAACAAATATCATTTTCGCCCATGACTTTTCCCCATCAGCTTGTGCGGGTGATGCTGCTTGAACAGATTTATCGTTCCTTTAAAATCAACGCAAACGAAAGGTACCATAAGTAAGATGGTTTTACAGCGACTACAATTGCAGAATTTTCGCAATTATCAGCGCCTGACCCTTCAACCCGTTAAGGGAGTCACGGCGCTGGTGGGTGAAAATGGCGCTGGAAAAACCAATATATTGGAAGCCATTCATCTTTGCTGTCTTGGTAAAAGCCATCGCACCAACGATGATCAGGCAATGATTCTATCGGGAAGTCAAAGCGGAGCGGCTTATGCGAAAATCTCGCGCACAAACGGCGAAAATGAAGTGGGCGTGCGGCTTTATTCCAGCCAGCGGCAAAAGAAGCGCATCTTTGCCGATGGAAAAACTGTCAGCCGTATTGGAGAGTTGATGGGCAAGATGACCTGCGTGATGTTTGCCCCTGAAGATTTGGATATGATAAAAGGAGGCCCTGCTCTGCGCCGCCGCTACCTGGATATGCTGCTCAGCCAATCTCGGCCGGCTTATTTTTACGCTTTGCAGGGGTATTATGCCGCTCTAAAACAGCGAAACGCGCTTCTTAGAGCCATCAACCTGGCAGGAGCTAACGCTTCGGCGCTTGATGTGTGGGACGAGCAATTGGCGGCACGCACCATTCAAATTGCTTTGCAAAGAGCGGATGCTGTGCTCCAGCTAAATAAGCTGGCCAAAGAGCAATATGCTTTTATAAGCGATAGGCCAAAGGAAGTATTGAGTCTGCAGCTGCGTACGCAAATTGAAACAGATAACGTTGAGGAGCAAATGCTTTCCCTTTTGCGCTCTTCCAGGGACGATGACATCAGACGGCAGACCACCTTGGTGGGGCCGCACCGGGATGAATTAATCATCACTTTGGCAGATAAGGAGCTAAAGCTTTACGGTTCACAAGGGCAAATCAGAACAGCCGCCCTTGCATTAAAGCTGGCTCAAATGGATATCATTGAAGCTCTGCAAGGGGAAATGCCCATTCTACTCTTGGACGATGTGCTCAGTGAGCTTGACGCAAAACGAAGAACCCGCCTTATTTTACGCATCAGGCGAGCGCAAACCTTAATGACCTGCACGGACTTAAAAGAACTAAGGGGAACGGCTGTAGACTGCGCCCTCTCTGTATCACAAGGTAACATTTGTGTAATATAAAACAGTGATCCGGAAAGGTCACTGTTCATAATAAGTAATAGGGATATCGAGTATCGCGCTGCGCCACTTGTCCAAGAAACTTTGAATAGAGGCAGGGCGCTTTTCCTTTTGCTCAGAAAGAGCGCTGTTTGCCAAAACAAAAAGATTTTCAGGACCTTTCCAGTCTTTATTGCTTTTGGTTACCCGATTGCCTAAAAAGGCCATTGCAAGCGCTCCCATGGTATAGACCACTGATCGTTCGTCAAGCTTTGCGCCCGTTTGATAGCCTTCCGGGGCGATGTACCAAGAGGCGCCGGGAATTCGTCCGCTTGCGTTGCGGTAGGGCATTTTTAAAAACCAATCAACACTGGTGAGGTATAGCTGCCTGGAAAGTGGTTCTATCAGAAAATGACTGTCATCAATACCGGCTGCAAGATAGTCATGTTTGGCACTTTTGGCAAAGATTGAGAAGAGCTGGTCAAGAGCGTTCAATTTAAATCGCAGAGGCCAAGACTGGATAGGCTCCAGTACATCCATTTTAGACTGAGGAGAGATACCGTTGAGCCAAGGGAAAACGAGGGCGATTCCGTCGGACGTCTCAAACGCACTTATAATTTGATTGATTCCTTCGTTTTCAAGCAGTTGATATAGGGGAATGGCCTTTTGCAGCCGTTGCACGGCAGTTTTCGGATTGTTGGGATAGTAAAGGATGGATGCGCCGGCGTATTTTATAAACAGCCTTCGCTTACCGGTATGAACACCAAAACATAGATTGCCGGACAAAAGTCCGTCATTCACATAGAATACTTGACCAAGGTCCTCAAGAAAACTCAGGTCATGTTCTTCTTTTAACCGAACAGGCAGTCCGTTCAGGTGCTGAATCGTCATTGTTAATCACGAATGAAGGAATCGTAGAGGATGAGGATAGCGTCTTTTAACAATTCCTCTTTGATTCCGACGATGATGCTAAGTCCGCTTGGTGACATAAGCGTGGTTGAAATATGAATACCGGCTTCGGACAAAGCAGTATATAACCTGGATGAAACACCGTTTTGTTTAAAGGCACCATGCCCGACAACAGCCAACATAGCCTTGTGGTTTTGAATGCTTAAACGGTCGGGTGCTACTGTTTCTTCAAGCCGCTTGAACAGAATGTCTTTCTTTTTAGCCAACTGGTCGGTGGACAGGATAACGCACATTTCATCAATACCGGTAGGCATATGGTCAATGGAAAGACCCAAATCTTCAAACACTTGCAAGGTGCGGCGGGCAAAACCTACTTCAACGTTCATACGGGCTTTTTCAAGCATGATAAAAGAGAAGCCCTTCTTGCCTGCAATGCCGGTAATAGCGGGTGGCTTGCCGGTGGCAACGGTGGTTGAATAGATCAGTGTGCCCGGATGCAGGGGATCGTTGGTATTTCGAATGCGGGTTGGTATGCTCGCGCTTCGCACGGGGAAGACTGCATCTTCATGTAAAACGGAAGCGCCCATGTAGCTTAGTTCTCGCAGTTCCCGGTAAGTCATCTGATTAATAAACTTGGCATCGGGAACGATGCGCGGGTCAGCGGAGCGCACGCCGCTAATATCGGTCCAGTTTTCATACTGGTCGGCATTGACGCCTTGGGCAAGCAGTGCGCCGCTGATATCGCTGCCGCCACGTGAAAACAGGTGGATGTTTCCTTGTTCATCTGCCCCGTAAAAACCGGGCATGACGCAACCACCCATGGGAACGGCGATTTTTGACATTAAATCATAAGTGGCTTGCGCGTCTGGTTTTCCGTCTGTGGAAAAGCGAACAACTTCAGTTGAATCAAGAAAAGGAAGATCAACGCATTCGCTCAAAAGCATGGCGGACCAGTGTTCACCCCGGCTGACAATTTCAGCATAAGTGGTATTTTCACACAAACTTGCGGCAAACCTGTCAAAGTCTTCCTGAAAAGCTGTAAGTGAGATATCTAAAGCTGTCCCGATTAACAGATACCGTTCTTCAATCGTTTGAAGAAGCGGTTTATAGTCTTCTTTTGCCTGAATAGCTCCATGCAGGGCAATGAGCTGGTCAGTAATTTTAATATCTCCTGCCGAACGTTTTCCCGGAGCGCTTGGAACAATATATTTTCTTTCGGGGTTGGCTTTAACAATGGCTGCGACTTTCCTGAACTGATCAGCATCCGCAAGAGAGGTTCCACCGAATTTTGCTACAATCATACAAACCATCCTTCATTATCTTAATAAGTCTATTGTAAAAAGCTTATGACTGTTTGTCAACAAAACTTGACGATAGATTGGAATCGTTTGTATAATGGACGGGGACATGACTGTGGAGGACATATTCGATGATGACAATGGAAGAAATAATCAAAGTATTGGACGCCAAAGTGCTTCGTGGCCATGATAAGTTAGATCAAACTGTATATTGCGCCTGTTGCTCAGACCTTATGAGTGATGTTTTGGCGTTTGTTGAAAATGAAAAGACGATGTTGCTTACCGGGCTCACTAACATTCAAGTGGTACGCACGGCCCAGATGCTTGACTTGAAGTGCCTTGTTTTTGCGAGAGGCAAGGTGCCGGATGAACAGGTTCTTGATGCTGCAGATGAATTAGGGCTGGTAGTGTTAACAGCGCCTAAGACGATGTTTACCTGTGCCGGACTATTATATGAAGGCGGTGTTCGGGGCGCAGCCATGCCTTGCTCAGAGGTTGACAAATGATTCATGCCCAATACACCGTCGTGCGGGGAGACTATGCACGGGCAGGGGAAGCCTCTGCTGCCATTAAACGTACGTTAAAACAGTTGGGCGTAGATTTAAGCGCCTTACGCCGTATTGCTGTGGCAAGCTACGAATGTGAGTTAAACTTGGTTATTCATTCTTTGGGAGGGACACTTACCTTAGATGTTGATGACAACAATGTCAAACTGGTGTCACAGGACCAAGGCCCCGGAATTTCCGATGTAAATGAAGCGATGCGCGAAGGGTATTCAACCGCAGACGATGCTGCTCGGAGTTATGGCTTTGGTGCCGGCATGGGACTGCCCAATATGCGCCGCAATGCTGACCAATTTGAGATTTACAGCATAGTGCCAGATGGGACCACCATTGAAATGCAATTTTCCATAGGATGAGGTGAAAAAATGGATGGGCGTATCCACTCGGTAACATTGGATAAGGAGCGCTGTACAGGCTGTTCCCATTGTCTGATGCGCTGCCCAACGGAAGCAATTCGCATTCGAAAAGGCCGGGCGCGTATTATTGACGAGCGCTGCATTGACTGCGGCGAATGTATCCGCGCTTGTTCAAACCACGCTAAAGTGGCCTTAACCGATCCGCTTTCTTCCATTTTTGCTTATCCCCATCGTATCGCCCTCCCCGCGCCGGCTTTATATGCGCAATTTCGTAAACTGTCCTCCATCAGCGTTGTTATTGAAGGTTTGATTCGCTTGGGGTTTAGCGATGTAGTGGAAGTTGCCTTAGGGGCAGATATTGTCACCCGAGTCATTCAAGAAAAACTCAAGGAAAAAGATTTGCCAAGGCCGCTGATTTCATCCGCCTGCCCTACGATTACCCGTCTGATTCAGCTTAGATTCCCTGATTTGATTGATAATATTATTAATATTCAGCAGCCTATGGAGGTGGCAGCCTCTATTGCCCGTCAACAGTATGCGAAAAAGCACGAAGTTGCCGAGGAAGAAATTGGTGTTTTCTTCATCAGCCCCTGCGCGGCCAAAGCTACGGCTATCCACAATCCCCTCGGACACTCTGTGTCACAGGTGAATGGGCTCATTGCCATTCGGGATATTTACGGTCCCTTGCTTCAGGCAATTGATGGGCTTAAAGAGGGAGAGCGGCACACCAAGGCAACCAGATACGGTATTGGTTGGGCCAAAAGCGGGGGAGAAGCCAAGGCTGTTGGGGCTATTAAGCGTTTGGCGGTAGACGGTATGGAAGAAGTAATCAGTGTGCTGGAGGAAATTGAAAACGGTCGTCTTCGGGATATTGAGTTTTTCGAAGGCGCTGCCTGCCGCGGCGGCTGCGTGGGCGGGCCATTAACGTTTGAAAATAAGTTCATTGCTCGCAACAATTTAAAAACCTTAACGCAGGAAATGCCTTGCACACACCCGGACGAAGTGATTGAGCTTGATCAGTTACTGACCATTCCCTTATATTTTGAAGACGAGATCTTACCCAATGACGCCCTTAAGCTGCATCCCAGCATAAGCGGCGCTATTGAGCTGATGGAAAAGATGCAGGAGATTATTTCCATTTTACCGGGCTATGATTGCGGCTCTTGCGGATCACCGACATGCAGCAGCTTTGCTGAGGACATTGTTCGGGGTTACTATACCGAAAACGACTGCATTTTCCTGTTGCGAGATAGGCTGAAAGTCATGGCGCAGGAAATGATAGATATATCACAAACAAAACGGGAGCATAAAAATGACGATTCAACAGCTGTGTAAACTTATTGACGGAAGTTTTCTTACCCAACGGGATGAAGAGCGCGAAGTGGCTAGCGGTTATACTTGTGATCTTCTTTCCTGGGTTATGGCCAAGGGAAGTCCCGATGCGGCTTGGATTACCATACAAACCCACATGAATGTGGTGGCCGTTGCCGCTTTGCATGAAATGGCTTGTATTATCTTACCTGAAAACATCACCATGGAAGGAGCGCCTTTAGCCAAAGCGGAGGAAGAAGGAATTGCCGTTATTACTTCGCCAAAAAGCGCCTATGAAATTTGTGGCTTAATGGTGGGGGCTGGCATTACCGATTCTAAATAGTGTATGAACCTTTACTATGATTTACATATCCATTCATGTCTTTCGCCCTGTGCCGACCAGCTGATGACGCCCAAAAACATCTGCGCAATGGCGGCGATCAAAGGGCTTAATTTAATTGCTTTAACAGACCATAATACCGCCGGAAATGTGCGGATGACCGAAAAGGCGGCGGCAGAAGAAGGTCTTCTTTTTCTTCCGGGGATTGAAATATGTACGGAAGAAGAAGTACATCTGCTTGCTTATTTTGAAAACTGCAGCGCCTGTGAAAAGATGGGACAATACTGCTTGGAGCACTTACCACCTATTCAAAATAAACCGGAGTTTTTCGGAGAACAAACCTATATTGGACCTGATGACCAGCCAAACGGCTTTGAAGAAAGGCTTCTAATTACCGCCCTTAGTCTTCCGCTTGAGCAGGTTGTGCAGAAAGTACGGTCTCTTGGGGGCGTGCCTGTTCCAGCGCATATTTTTAGAGGAAACGGTATTATGACTATGCTTGGTTTTATTCCGCCCCATATTGGCTTTACAACTGTCGAGGTTCAGGCGGGCGAAATTCCGCCCGGGGGACTGCGTTCCATTGCTTCAAGCGATGCGCATGAGCTGGGCGTGATAGCGGAGAGAGAGCATTATCTCAATGTTTTTGCATCAAGAGAGTCAGTGCTTTCATTGCTTTCAAATTAGCGGGACACCGTTTGTCCTGAGAGCAAATTGTTCCCGGGAAATTGTGAGATATGCACAAAAATAGCGTTAAATATTCTACGTCATGAAGTGTTAAAAAATACACGCAACTTTCAATTTTGCGTTTGTATGATAAAATAGGGTCATTGATTCTATAAGGAGGGTTTAGCTTTGACAACCGAGGATCAGGAACTGTACTTAGAACTGGAAAAAATCATTGAGGACCACAAGGGAGTGCCGGGAGCTTTAATGCCTGCCATGCAAAAAACCCAAGAGCTGTTTGGGTGCGTGCCCTTAAAGGCACAGCAGATGCTGGCCGACGGTCTTAACTCCACCCTTTCGGAAGTGTATGGTATTTGCACTTTCTATTCGCAGTTTAATCTGGAGCCCAAGGGCGAGTACGTTGTAAGCGTTTGCTTAGGAACTGCCTGCTATGTTAAGGGTGCGCAGGACATTCTTGACAGAATCTGTGAGGAAATTGATACCCAACCCGGCAAAACCAGTGAAGACAGACGGTTTTCCGTGGAAGCGACGCGCTGCATTGGAGCCTGTGGTCTTGCCCCTGTTATGACTGTAAATGAGGAAGTTTACGGTCGTATTACGGCCGATGATGTACCGGGCATTCTTGCCAAGTATAAAAAGTAATGCGCGATCTGTCACTGCACTTACTTGACCTGGCGCAAAACAGTATTTCTGCAGAGGCAAAAAACATCTCAATCAAATTGTCTTTGAATGAAAAGGAAGAACTCCATTTTTTCATTCAAGATGACGGCCGGGGCATGGACTCCGCCTTGGTTCAAAGCGTGCTTAGTCCCTTTACCACATCCAGAACCAGCCGAAAGGTGGGGATGGGTATTCCTCTGATGAAAGAGAGCGCCGAAAGTACCGGCGGCAGTTTCAAACTCAACAGTGTGCCGGACAAGGGAACAGAATTGCTAGCGGTTTTAAACACGAGGCATATCGATTGCATTCCTCTTGGAGATGTAGCGGAATCTTTTGTCAGTCTTGTGTGCGCGAACCCCAGGACGCCCGAATTCAACTTGTCTCTTGAATCGCCAACAGGCAGTGAAACATATCAAACCAGAGAACTTAAACAGATGTTGGACGGCGTGGAGCTAACAGAACCTGAAGTCATTGAATGGCTGCGCCGAACCATCGACGATACGATGAAGACCTTATTTGGAGGGAAAATATAATGATAACAAAAGAACAGTTGGAAGCCATTAGAAAAAAGACCCTGGATCGCATTCAGATGCGTAAGGATGATGAGGCCCAAGTGGTTCGTGTGGTTGTTGGTATGGCTACTTGCGGTATCGCCGCTGGCGCGCGCCCGATCATGCGGGCATTTATGGATGAATGCAATCTTCGCAATCTTACGCATGTACAGATTACCCAGACGGGCTGCATTGGAATGTGCAGGTATGAACCCATGGCCGATGTCATTTTGCCGGGGGATGAAGCTGTTACCTATGTGCAGCTGACGCCTGAAAAAGTGCGCAGGATTGTTGCGGAACATGTTGTCAACGGGCAACCGGTTAAAGAATTTACCATCGGTGCCGTTCTAAATAACCAGTAATCAGGGGAGGGAACGAATGGAAATTTATCGTTCGCACGTATTAGTCTGTGGCGGTACAGGCTGTACCTCATCGGATTCCACAAAAATCATTGAAACGATGGAGCACTTGCTTGTCGAAAAGGAACTGGAAAGAGAAATCAAGGTAATTCGTACCGGCTGTTTTGGCCTGTGCGAAGCCGGCCCTATCATTATTGTATATCCTGAAGGCACTTTCTATGCCCACGTTAAGGTAGAAGACGTTGCCGAAATCGTTGAAGAGCACCTGCTTAAAGGCCGTATTGTAAAGCGCCTGGTTTACAAGGGAGCCACCATTGATGAGAGTGCTCAAACACCGCTGAAAGATATTCCTTTTTATAAGCACCAGCACCGTATTGCTTTACGTAACTGCGGTGTGATTGATCCTGAAAATATCGATGAAGCCATCGCGACGGACGCCTATCAGGCGCTTGCAAAGTGCGTGACTGAAATGACTCCTGAAGAAGTCATCGACGTGATTATCCAATCCGGTCTTCGCGGCCGTGGTGGCGGCGGTTTCCCCACCGGTACCAAGTGGAAGTTTGCTGCAGCCACCAAAGCGGATAAAAAATATGTTATTTGTAACGCGGACGAGGGCGACCCCGGCGCGTTTATGGACCGTTCCATTTTGGAAGGCGACCCCCATACCGTGCTTGAAGCTATGGCCATCTGCGGCTACTGCATGGGCTCTGATGAAGGTTACGTGTATGTGCGTGCAGAGTATCCTATCGCCGTTAAGCGCTTGGAAAAAGCCATTGATCAGGCAAGGGCTTACGGCCTTCTTGGCGACAATATTTTGGGCACTGATTTCAGTTTTGATATTCATGTTCGCCTTGGTGCCGGCGCCTTTGTATGCGGTGAAGAAACTGCTCTGATGGCTTCTATCGAAGGTATGCGCGGCGAACCCAAGCCAAAGCCTCCGTTCCCTGCTGTTAAAGGCTTGTTTGAAAAGCCCACCAACATTAATAACGTAGAAACCTATGCCAACGTACCGCCTATTATTCTAAACGGCGCCGAATGGTTCCGTTCCATGGGCACAGAAAAATCCACCGGTACCAAGGTATTTGCTTTGGGCGGTAAGATTAACAACACTGGTCTTGTGGAAGTTGAGATGGGAACGCCTCTTCGTACTGTTATTTATGAAATCGGCGGCGGCATTCCTAAGGGTAAAAAGCTGAAAGCTGTCCAGACCGGCGGTCCCTCCGGTGGCTGTATCCCTGCTGACCTTTTGGATGTGCCGATTGAGTACGACTCCTTAATCGAGCTTGGCTCCATGATGGGCTCCGGCGGCATGATTGTCATGGACGAAGACAACTGTATGGTAGACATTGCCCGTTTCTTCCTTGACTTTACCGTTGAAGAAAGCTGCGGAAAGTGTACTCCCTGCCGAATCGGCACCCGTAGGATGCTGGAAATCCTTAACCGTATTGTGGAAGGCAAGGGCAAGGAAGGCGATATTGAGCGTCTGGAGCGCCTGGCCCGCACGATCAAAGAGGCCTCACTTTGCGGCCTTGGACAGACTGCGCCAAATCCCGTGCTTTCAACCTTGCATTATTTCAGGGAAGAGTATGAAGCCCACATCAACGACAGGGTATGTCCCGCTCACCACTGTAAAGCGCTGACCAAGCTGGTGATTACCGACAATTGCCGTGGCTGTACTGCCTGTGCCCGTGTTTGCCCTGTGGATGCTATTTCCGGCGAAGTAAGGCACAAGCACATCATCGATACCGAGAAGTGCACCAAATGCTATTCTTGTATTGAAAAGTGTCGCTTTGACGCCATCATCAAGGTTTAAGGAGGAAATACGATGGAAAAGAAAATAGTTTCGCTCACGATTGACGGCGTACAAGTAGAGGTTCCCGAAGGAACTACCGTGCTTGAAGCGGCACGTAAAGCGCATGTTCATATTCCCACCCTTTGTTTTTTGAAAGACGTTAACGAAATCGGCGCTTGCCGTATTTGCGTAGTAGACTATGGCGCCAGAGCCATGCAAGCTGCTTGTATGCTGGCCGTTGCGCCCGGTATGGTGGTTAAAACCAATACGCCTGAAATTCGTGAAGCGCGCAAGACCATCATGGAGCTGATTTTAAGCAACCATGATAAAAAATGTTTGTCCTGTGTGCGCAGCCAGAACTGCGAGCTGCAAAAGCTTGCCTTGGAGCTGGGCATTGAAAACGGTGACGAATTTGCCGGCACCATGAACACCTACGAAGTAGACGATCTGTCCGTCAGCATTGTTCGGGACAACAACAAGTGCATCAATTGCCGCCGCTGTGTTGCCACCTGCTACAAAAACCAGGGTGTTGGCGTTATCGGCGCTGTGAACCGTGGTTTTGCCACTTCTATTGAGTCGCCTTGGAACCAGTCTCTTGCCCAGACTGCTTGCATTGGCTGCGGTCAGTGTATTGTCAACTGCCCCGTTGGAGCCTTGCACGAAAAGGACGAACTTCACGATGTTTGGGAAATGATCGACAATCCCGAATTGCATGTAGTGGTTCAGCCTGCGCCGGCCGTACGCGCCGCCCTTGGCGAGTGCTTTGGTCTGCCCATGGGCACCAACGTAACCGGCAGAATGGTTACTGCCCTTCGCCGTCTCGGTTTTGATGTGATTTTTGATACTGAATTCGCCGCGGACCTAACCATTATGGAAGAAGCGACGGAACTGCTCAGTCGTTTGCAAGAGGGTGGCGCATTGCCTGTGATCACTTCTTGTTCGCCTGGTTGGGTGCGTTTCTGTGAAACTTACTATCCGGACTTCATTCCCAACCTTTCAAGCTGCAAATCACCCCATCAGATGCTGGGCGCCGTTACCAAGAGCTACTATGCCGAAAAGTCCGGCATCCCCGCAGAAAAAATCCGCGTGGTTTCTGTCATGCCCTGTACCGCGAAGAAGCTTGAAACCAGGGTTCCCGGTATGGATTCAACCGGCTATCCCGATGTCGACGCGGTTATCACCACAAGAGAGCTTGGCCGAATGATCAAGACTGCCGGTATCGATTTTGTGAACCTGGACGATGAAGAGTTTGATCCCATCCTTGGTCTTAGCACGGGTGCTGCCACCCTTTTTGGCGCGACCGGCGGCGTTATGGAAGCGGCTCTGCGTACAGCTTATGAAACCGTACTGAATGAGGAGCTTGAAAAACCCGATTTCCAGGCTGTCCGTGGCATCAAGGGCATCAAAGAAGCGACCGTTACTTTAGGCGATGTGGAATTGAATGTAGCGGTTGTCAGCGGCACTGCCAACGCTGCAAAGCTGCTGGATGCTATTCGCAAGGGCGAGAAGACTTACCACTTTATCGAAGTGATGGCTTGCCCCGGCGGCTGTGTCAATGGCGGCGGTCAGCCCATCGTTTCTGCCCAGGATCGTTTAAGTCTTGATCCACGCGTGGAAAGAGCCAAGGCGCTCTACCAGGCAGACGGGGAAATGAAATACCGTAAGAGCCATGAGAACCCGATGATTAAAAAGCTGTATGAAGAGTATTTACAAAAGCCCAACAGCCATATGGCACATCATCTGCTTCACCGCCCTTACGTAAAACGCTCCAAGTACCAGAACTAATGAATATATTTGAAAACTGCTAAGACACAAGTCTTGGCAGTTTTTTATGTGATTGACAGAATGTTTTTGCTGTGCGATATTAAGGCATACCCTTTAAAAGGAGAAAGACTATGAAAAGAATCATTTCACTGCTAATAGCGTTACTATTGATTTCATCCCTTACCTATGCTCAGGAACTGACGCAAAGGGAAGACTATAGCGACACATATTACGCTATCTACCACTATGCTACAGCCCAGGACAAGGAGGAGGGCCTGCCTTCCCGGGTTGATTATTATTATGATAACGCCCTTTCATCTTCAGTTATCTATCAAACTTTAAGTGATGGAACCCTGCGGATTGATGTGCTGAATGAAGTGGGACAGCTTGAGGGCTATAGCCTTTCTTTGGTATCCGACGCAAAAGAAGTGACCGAGGAATACGATGCCAATGATAAGCTTACCTATCGGTTTGAACAGTTTGGAGACCAAGTGATTACAACGTCTTATGTCTATTTAGAAGATGGAAGCCTTGACTATAAAGAAGTTATGACCAGCAGCTTTTCAACCGATGTAAGCCGCACGGACATATATGATGCAAAAGACAACCTTTTATACTACATTATCGGAACACCAGACAGAGAAGACCGGTTTTCCCCGGACGGACGGCTTGAGCAGTTCACCCGTTACCAAGTGGATGAAGACGGCACCTATCGGGAAAGCACCTTTAACGCCAAAGGTGAAATGCAGTTTTTTATCGTTCATACCTATGAGGAAGATGGAGCCATTCGTGTTGAAAACTATTCCGGTCAGGGGCAACTAGAGAGCTATACTTTAACCAGGTTTGATGATGTCTATGCAATCACAGAAACTTTTGATGCGCAAGGCAATCTACTTTCGACCGAAAAAGAAGACGCCATGATGCATTGAGCTTTGTTTTCATAAGCTATAATAGAGTTCTTGTATATATTTCGTTGGATAATATTTTTGAGACAAATATTCTGCTATTCCTTCACATTGCCATTGAATGCTGTATGCTGACGCACTATGTAATGGAGGAACTAATATATGTGTTGTTTCGTGTGTAACATGGCAAGGGTGCCGTAGATAAACGGAGCGCTTATTGATGTTTGCGTGGGAAAAGCGAGCGGCAGAAGTAAAATACTCTATAGGTACAGCATAGTTGTTTTGCACAATTTCCAAATAATCTGGCGCTTCTTTTTCAATTGCGGCAAGGATCGCCTTGGGAGCCTCAACCATTTCATACAATAAAATTCTAACCTCGAAAGGATGAGACAAATTTTCATCGGGGAGTGGCTTAATGTGTATAATATCCCCACGGGCTGTGGTTACGATAAAAGAGTACCAAGGGCTGCAGGAATAACTGAAACTCTCATCAAACCCTTCGTATGGATCGGAATATGTTCGCTGAACATTGAGGCTATTTAAAAATAGTTG
>CAYFTJ010000002.1:40790-63698 GCA_964346155.1 uncultured Oscillospiraceae bacterium | reverse complement strand
AAATAGTTGCCGTTTTCAATATCGTTGTAGGTACAATAGATGCGATTGTCAAACACCTGAATACCTTTTGGACTATTTTCAACAATATATAATATACTTTCGTTTAAAGCCTGTTGTTTTAATTCAAGAAAGGATAATAATTGTTCTGTGTTTTCTTGGATGGTTTTTACAACCGAATAAGCTTTGCTTTCGTCAAATATCTTGTCCTGGACATTGATAGTGCAAAAACCCACTTGTGTATTTTTAGTTTCAAAATATAACCTGAAATCCAATGTATGGGTGTGTGGCTCGCCATAAGAAAAAGATACCACGTCGTTTGATTGGGAGGCTAATGTATTTAGCTGAACCAAAATAATAATCAAGGCTAATGTAGCTGATAAAATCATGAAGACACAACACTTCTTTGATCTGCTCATAATTTCCTCCAGCAATCATCATTTTTAATGCTCAAAGTATATCAAGACTCAAAAAGGGCTCAAGAAAAGCGTTTATTTCTTTGACGCTCACTTGCACGAATATGATTCTTGTGGTAAAATAGGCTGCGTTAATGAAGAAGGGGGATTGTTATTCATGACTGGAATTCAGCTCGTGCTCACCATCATTTTAATGTTGGTTGCTGCTGTGCTTATCACTTCTGTTCTTTTACAGAAAGGAGATGAGGATGGCTTGAGCGCCCTTGGCGCCAAGTCGGGCGACAGCTTTTTTGGCAAAAACAAAGATAAGTCCACGCAAGGCAAGCTTGCTACTTTAACCAAGGTTTCAGCGATTGTCTTTATTGTTCTTACCTTTGCTATGCGGTTTATCTAATGTAAAGACTTATCAGAGCCGGCGCTATTGCCGGCTTTTTTCAATCATTGGAACGGGAGAGAACCTTGATTTATTTATCGGCACAAAACTTAACCAAGGCTTTTGGCGGCAAAACTGTTTTAAAGGACATTAGTTTTACCCTTCAGGAAAAACAGGTCATGGGCTTGGTAGGCGTGAACGGGTCGGGGAAGACCACCCTTCTACGTATACTGACGGGTGAACTATCCAGCGATTCCGGTGACCTTTCTGTATATAAGGGACTAAAAATTGGATACTTAAAACAAAATGAACAGCCCGAAAGCGGCATCAGTGTCTATGAAGAAACGGCCAAGGTGTTTGACGATGTTTTTTTGCTGGAAAAAAAGTTGCGTGAAACCGAATATCTGCTATCATCTGCCCAAAAAGATGAAGAGCTAAAACATCTTTACCGCAGATATGACCGTTTAATCCAACAATTTGAAGCCGCTGACGGTTATGCCGCGCGCTCCCTTATTCAAGGGGTTTTGGTAGGCTTAGGCTTTACGGGTGAAAGACAAAAAGCCATGGCATCCACTCTGTCAGGGGGCGAAATAACCAGGCTGAACCTTGCCAAAGTCTTACTTTCTAAACCAGATATTCTGTTACTGGACGAACCGACCAACCACCTTGACCTAAGTGCCCTAAGCTGGCTTGAAAACTATTTGAGCGAATTTCCGGGAGCTGTCATGGTTGTTTCCCACGACCGTTACTTTTTGGATAAAGTTTGTACGGATATGCTGGAGATTCTGTTTGGTGAAAGCGAGCAATATCGCGGTAACTATACCAGGTTCATGGAGCAGCGTGTAGAGCGATTTGAGACCAGGCAAAGAGCCTATGATAAACAGCAAAAAGAAATTGAGCGCCAGAAGGCCATTATAGAAAGATACCGCTCTTATAACCGGGAAAAGTCTATCAGGGCGGCCGAATCCAGAGAGAAAAAGCTGGAAAAAATAGAACTGTTAGATAATCCTAAAGACACAAAAAGCATAGCCTTTTCTTTTTCTATCAAAGAGCGTTTGGGTAAGGATGCCTTAAAGGTACGAAACTTAAGCAAATCTTTTGGAGACCGCACTTTGTTTAGTAATATTCGTCTTGATATTGAAAGCGAAGAAAGGGTTGTGATTATCGGACCAAACGGCAGTGGAAAAACCACTTTTATTGAATGCATTTTGGGTGAACAAAAGCCTGATACCGGTTATGCCAGTTTTGGTTCCAATGCACAGGTTGGTTACTACGACCAGAAACAGCAAAAACTCCATATGGGAAAAACCATTTTGGATGAAGTATGGGATGCTTTTCCGCGCCTTAACCAAACGCAGGTACGCAGCGCTCTTGGTTTGTTTCTGTTTACGGGGGAAGAGGTATATCAAAAGATCAGCGCCCTTTCGGGCGGTGAAAAGGCCAGGGTAGCTTTAACTAAAATGTTATTACAACGTGATAATTTTCTTGTGCTGGACGAACCAACCAACCACTTGGATGTTGACAGTCGGGAAATGCTCGAAGAGTCGCTTGAAAATTTTGACGGAACCTTGCTTTGTGTTTCACACGACCGTTACTTTATCAACAGGATCGCCACAAAAGTCATAGCTTTTTCACAGGAGGGTATTGAAATTTATCTGGGTAACTATGACGATTATTTGGCTGCGGTTGCAAAAGAAGAAAGTGATGATGTGACCCAAGACGGCATTACCAAAACTGAGATACAGAAAAGAAAAAGAAGAACCAGGGAAGAGAAGAGACACTACAATCACTTGAAAGAGCAAGTGGACTTAGCGCTTCAAAAAATTGAACTTCTTGAAGAAAAAGTCCATGAGCAGGAGATAACGCTCAGCGACCCCAGATCCCATGAAAATGCTGAAGTATCAAGAGATTTATCCCTTCAATATTATGAAACAAAACAAGCCTTAGATGAGGCCCTTAAAGCTTGGGAAAGGGCGGAAACAGAGCTTGCTGACTTTGAGCAAGAGCGCGTTTAAGTGTTTTTGTATCAACTAATATTCGTTTTCTTTCACATCAATCTGGTAAGAATAATTAAAATATACGCCGAAACACACAAAGAGGGCTTGACTTAAGCCTTAGCTTTGTCCTATAATCAAGTTGTACAAATGCCGAGCTTGAACGGCAAATAAAATAATAGTGAGGTGTAACCCTATGAAAAAACTGCTTGCTCTGTTGCTGGCAACTCTCCTTATGCTGTCTGTTATCTCCGTTTCAACGGCAGCGGAACCCATTACCCTGGATGTTATCATCTGCGAATATGGTTTGAATACCCAAAACTGGTTCTTGGGTACCGGGATGGACGGTTCCAACTTTGTTAAAAAGTTTGAAGAAGCCAACCCCGATATCAAACTGAATCTGGAAGTTATTTCCTGGAACGACGTGCACACTGTTGTATCCACCCGTATTTCCAACAACATGCCACCCGACATCCTCAACATTGACACCTTTGCGCAATATGCGACTGAGGATCTTCTCATTCCCGTATCCGACTATTGTCCCGAAGAATTGTTTGCCGATTTCTTCCCTTCATTCATTGAACAATCGGTGATTGATGGTGTCTGCTGGGCCGTTCCGGACCTGGCTTCTGCTCGCGCGCTTTACTACAATATCGACCTGCTGACCGAAGCCGGTGTGGAAAATCCGCCCGCCACTTGGGCTGAGCTTGAAGATGCTTGCCAAGCCATTATTGATTTCTATGGCGGCGAAATTTATCCCTGGGGTGTTGACCTGACCACCGACGAAGGCCAAGCTGCCTTTGCCTATTATGCATGGGGCAACAACGGCGGCTTTGTGGACGCCGATGGCAACTGGGTTGTGAACAGCAAGGAAAACGTTGAAGCTGTTCAGTTTGTTATTGATCTGTACAACAAGGGCTATACCAATCCCAACCCCGCAACCCAGACCCGCTATGACAACCAGGACATGTTTGCTTCAGGCAAAACTGCCATGGTTATCGCTCCCCAGAACATGCCCTCCTACATCAAAGATAAGGGCGGCGACATCAACTTTGGCGTTGCCGATATTCCCCATAACGAAGGCGCGTCTTCTGCCAGCGTAGGCGTTATGGACCGCATCATGGCCTTTAAACCCAAGACTGAGCTGAATGACGAACAAACCAAAGCCCGTAACGAAGCGATTGGTAAGTTCCTTACCTTCTTCTATGAGCCCGAAAACTATGTTGGCTGGGTCTCCATGGAAGACTTCCTGCCCGCTGTCAACTCTGCTGTTGCAGCTCTTGTTGAAAAGAATCCCTCCTTTGAAGCCTGGCTGGCTGTTCTTGGCAATGCCAAGTTCTATCCCACGGCCAAACCCGAGTGGAACGACGTGAAACAGGGCGTTATTGCCGTTCAGCAAGAAGCCTTGGTCGGCGGCGATATTCAGGCTGGCTTAGATGCACTGCAAGATAAAATTACCAAATAAGTAACTAACCTAAGGGGCTTGGCGGCGCCAAGCCCCTTTCTTGGAGCAAGTATCCTTAAAATGGAGGTTCATCCATGAATTCAGTCTTTGTGCGGCACAAGTGGGAGCCATATGTTTGGTTACTTCCAAGCCTCCTGCTCATGCTTATTTTTATTGTTTTTCCCATAGCGATTGTATTCAAGCTATCTTTTAGCCACATTTCTCCCGCAGGCGTTGTCGGAGATTTTGTTGGTTTTGGGAACTTTCAAAAAGCCATCAATGACCCTGCGTTTAAGCAGGTCATGCTGAATACCTTTTACTGGGTTATTTCCGTTGTGGGTTTTTCCACACTCATTGGTTTTGGGGTTGCTGTTCTCCTGAACCAAAAGCTGGTTGGGCGCAAAATTGTACGCTCTATTGTTGTATTTCCTTGGGCAACTTCCCTGGTTATCCAAGCTTCTATCTGGAACTATATTATCAAATTTGAATATGGAAATTTAAACAACGTATTGCTCAATTTAGGCATCATAAAGAACGCTATCAATTGGCGTGTCACTTATCAAATCGAATTTATGTGGGAATGCTGGGTAGGTATTTTTGTTACCATCCCCTTTGTTGCCTTTTGTATATTAGCAGGATTGCAGTCCATTGACAGCGCTTATTATGAGGCTGCCACCGTAGACGGGGCAGGAGCCTGGCAAAAGTTCCGCCATGTAACTTTCCCGCTGGTTCAGCCTTCTTTAACTGTCAGTACGATCTTAAATATTATCTATGTCTTCAATTCTTTCCCGATTATCTATACCATTACCAAAGGTGCCCCCGCCAACAAGACCGACACGATGATTACCCTGCTTTACATGCGTGCCTTCTATGACAGACAAAAGGGGCCGGCAACTGCCTTGTCCGTGATAGGTTTTGTTGTTCTTTGCATTGTTTCAGGCATTTATATGGTAAGCTCCCTGCGCAGCGAGGAGGCACAATAATATGTTGAAGAAACAAAAATTAACCAATAGCCACCGTTGGCTGGTGCTTTGCGTTCTTTCGTTCTTGCTGGCTGTTGTTTTGCTGTCTTTGCCGCTCTATTCCTTTCAGCAGACTGTTTATTCAAAAAGGCATGCAAATACCCCGCTTGACAGTGAAAAATACTTGGAAGCCAAAGCTTTGGCTGAGGAGGCCATGTTGCCTTTTGGCGGTGATGCTCAGTTAAAGGAAGAGGCAACACACCGTACTAATTCAAAGGGCGAAACCACGACAATGGTTTCCTTTGAGGTGAGGGTTGAGTTTACCCGCAACGGCTGGAACTGGATGAAGTCGGGTCTTCTGCCCGGGTATACACTGCTGACAGCCTTTATTTTATTGGTAGGTGCAAACTTGATTGCTGTGTTTAGATACCAACCCGCTAAAAAGGTTCAAGAGCAGAACGCCTATCATTTCAAAGACCGTCTGCTGCTTGTTGCTTGTGTTTTGTCCCTTGTCGCACTTCTGTTGATTCCTGTTTTTGCTATGCAGGCAAATTACACACTGAACCGAAAGGTTTTCTTCCTGCTTGAAGAAAAGGCCCTTGATCATCAGGTTGTAAACAATGCGGCAAAGTTTTTGTTTAATCAAGATCAAGATATTGCAGCTTCATTTAAGGGACTAAGCTTTCAGACAACCGGATATTTATGGATGCTTTTCGCAGTGGTATTTATTGGTTTACTTGGGTTAACCAAACTTTATCAAGGAAAAATTGCACAGCCTCTTTTAACGGGTCTTAAGTACTTTGCTGCCATCAGCCTGTGCCTTGTAATTCTATATCCCTATTTTGTCATGTTTATCACTGGCTTTCGAACACCGGTTGAAGCCAACGACATGAGCTTTAGATATATTTTCCCGACAAAATGGCTATGGAGCAATATGACCGATATTATCAATCGGGGCATACCGCAGTATTTACTTAACTCCGTTATTTTGTCTGCCGGCGCTACCTTGATTGCTATGCTGTGTGGAATTCCTGCGGCTTATGCAATGGCCAGGATGGACTTTAAAGGCAAAAAAGCCTATTTAGGCTTTGTTATCATGAGCCAGATGTTTTCACCGGTTGTGTTGCTGGTCGGTATTTCTCAATTAATGAACACGCTCAAACTAAACGACACCATCCTTGGTTTAATGTTAATTAACGCTGCCTTTAATCAGGCCTTTGCGATTTGGCTTTTACGGGGTACTTTTGTTTCCATTTCTTCTGAAATGGAGCAGGCAGCCTGCATTGACGGAACATCCACCATCGGTGCGCTTCTGCGAATCCTTCTGCCGATGGCGGCGCCGGGGATTGTCACCACACTTATTTTCGTTTTTATCAATTCCTGGAATGAGTACACAATTTCAACGGTGTTGATTTCTACGCCTACAAACAAACCCATAACTGTAGGAATTACTCAGTTTAGCTCCTTTAACATGATAGCTTGGCACTATCTGTTCGCTGCCGCTTTACTTGCAACGCTTCCGGTGGTTGTCTTATTTATGATGATAGAAAAGCATTTGGTATCCGGGCTTACATCGGGTGGAGTTAAGGGTTAATCTGTTTTGATTTCTTATGCGCAGTCAGTCTGCGCATTTTTGTTTTTAGAAATTTTTCTTGACGATTGATGTGCGTTCATTTATAATCCAGCTCATAAGAAGCGTGATTTCCTTCCTTTTACCAAACTGATGCGGAGGTGTGTCATGAGGTTTTTAGTAACCGGTGCAACGGGACATCTTGGTATGACACTCGTGCAAAAAATACTAGAAGCTGGACATCAGGTCCGATCCTTGGTGTTGAACGATGATAACCTAATCAAATATTTACCGGCTGAGGTTGAAACGATAAAAGGGGATATTTCTGATCCTATATCTGTTCAGCTTTTTTTCCAAGGTTGGGAGAACGCGACAGTTATCCACTGCGCCGGTCTTATCAGCCTACGCTGGAAAATGGATGATTTGATAGAGAAAATTAACGTTGGCGGAACCAAGAACATTGTAGACGCTTGTGTTTCTAAGGGTATGAGACTTATCTATGTCAGCTCTGTCCATGCGTTGCCCGAAGCCCCAAAAGGTGAGGAAATCAAAGAACAAACCGGTTTTTCTGCAAAGCTTGTCACTGGTGGTTATGCTAAAACCAAGGCGGAGGCTTCTAAACTTGTCATAGATGCTGTTGTTAATGAGGGACTTGAGGCCTGTATGGTTTTTCCAAGTGGAATTATTGGTCCTGGCGGCTATCAATTAAGCAGCCAGGAAACAATGCTTGTTCAATATGCAAGTGGGAAGTTGTCCGTCGGAGTTCAGGGCGGTTATAATTTTGTCGATGTTCGGGATGTAGCTGACGCACTGTATCGATTGGCAACCGATCAAAACCTTTGTGGACAGTATCTTATAGCAGGGCGATATGTTACAGTCAGTGAATTTTTTGAAGCCATTGATAAGGCCATTGGTCGAAAGAGAGAAAAGCCCGTGCCTATTTTACCGACTTTTTTGGCGTATTTTGCTTTGCCCTATTATTTTATCAAAGATAAAATTTTGCGCACAAAACCGATCGTGACAAGATATTCAATATATACGCTTAATAGCAACTCGAATTTTTCCAATGAAAAAGGTGAGCGTATACTCGGCCAAACCTATCGTCCTTTTGATGAAACGGTTGCGGATACCGTTCAATGGCTTAAAGAGATTGGAAAGTTAGCTTAATTTGCCTCATCGTGCATAGGCGCTTTGTTTTCTTTAAACCACTGGGCTTCTTCAAGCAGCTCTTGATGTAATGCGATAGGTGTCCACTTCGCGTTGGTTGGTGTTAGCATTGCCTTTAAAGGAATGGACTCAATGCCCATAGCCCTCCAGGACTTTAAGTAACTTTGGAGTAAAGCTTGAGAGAAATGGGCAAAGACTACCATTTCATCATCAAAGGTGATGTGGGCATCTGTTACTTCCTTGATATTTTTCTCTAAAATCGAGCCTATGGAAGACCCGAATTCTTCTTTTGAAACGGATTGAACGCGCACCTTATATCGCATGGATAAAAGTAAAAGCTTTTTGGCCTTTTCTTCATGAACATTAAAGGTGAGTAGTATCGGTTGCATAAGCTTTTCCTCCTGTATGATGTTTAATATTATATCACCTTTAAATTAGCCTTTTCTCACGCATCTTTTCCTCTTTGGCTGTGCCTAATTCAGTCGGCATTGGGTCGGGTCCACTATGCCTCCTTCATCAGCTTTGCCAAACAGAAAAATTCGCTGTGATAATATGGCTACTCTAAAAGTGACATAAGTATACTCGGTTAAACAAATCTTAGCAATAAAAATGGGACTGCCGCTTTCGTAACAGCCCCATCTTTGGTATGAAGTTATTCAGCCATGCTCCTGTAGCGGTTGAGGCGCTCTTGCGCATCGACCTCTGCCTGAGCAAACAGTACTTCTGCCTCTTCAGGGAAGGACTTAAGCAAGCTGGTGTAACGGGTTTCGCTACGGATGAAGTCCTGATAGCTATCCGTCGGGTCCTTGCTGTCCAGGGTGAAGGGGTTCTTGCCTTCCTTGACATTGTCAGGATTAAAGCGATAGAGGTTCCAGTAACCGGATGCCACAGCGCGGCGGGTAATCTCCTGAGACTTGGCCATGTTAATACCATGGTTAATGCAGGGGGCATAGGCGATGATCAGCGAAGGGCCCTTGTAGGCTTCTGCTTCGTTCATGGCCCTTACAAGCTGAGCCTGGTTAGCGCTCATAGCAACCTGCGCGACATAGACATAACCATAGGTCATGGCCATTGCGCCCAGGTCTTTTTTCTTGGTGCGCTTGCCGGCTGCCGCAAACTGAGCCACTGCGCCGGTGGGGGTAGCCTTGGATGCCTGGCCGCCGGTGTTGGAGTAAACTTCGGTGTCCATGACCAGAACGTTGACGTCTTGGTTTTGCGCCAGCACGTGGTCAAGTCCGCCAAAGCCGATGTCATATGCCCAGCCGTCGCCGCCGAAGATCCAGATGGATTTCTTAACCAGCAGGTCTTTCTGTTCAAGCACTTCACGGGCGAGCGTGCAAGCTTCGCACGTGCAACCTTCAACGATGCCGCATTCGAGGGCTTCAATCAATTTGGCGGAGGAAGCCTTGGAAGCTTCACCTTCATCCTTGGTGTTCAGCCATTCTTGGCCCGCTTCCTTGATTTCAGCAACGGCGTAGTCAAAGGCAATTAGCTTTTTGACCTTTTCGATAACCAGTTCGCGGCGCTGGGTGATGGCAAGGTTGATGCCAAAGCCGAACTCGGCGTTGTCTTCAAACAAGCTGTTCGCCCAAGCGGGGCCGTGACCCTTATCGTTGACGGTGTAGGGAACGGTGGGGGAGGAGCCGCCATAGATGGAGGAGCAGCCGGTGGCGTTTGCGATGATCATGCGATCGCCAAACAGCTGGGTAACAAGTTTAACGTAGGGAGTTTCGCCGCAGCCGGGGCAGGCGCCGGAGAACTCGAACAGGGGCTTCAAGAACTGGCTTCCCTTGACGGTGTTCTTGTTGACGGCAACTTCAACCTCAGGCAGCTTGGCCGCGAAATCCCAGTTGGCTTCTTGTGCCTTCTGGCTTTCCAGGGGCTTCATAACCAGAGCCTTTTCCTTGGAGGGGCAAACCTGAGCGCAGCTTCCGCAGCCTGCACAGTCCAGGACGCTCACTTGGATACGGAATTCGTAACCCGCGAACTCCTTGCCGATGGCCTTCTTGGTTTCAAAGGCGGCGGTTTTTTCTGTGCCTTCCTTGACCAAGAACGGACGGATGGCGGCATGGGGGCAAACCAATGAACACTGGTTACACTGGATACAGTTGTCAATCTGCCACTCGGGCACGTTGACGGCGATACCACGCTTCTCATATTGGGTGGTGGCGGTGGGCACAAAGCCGTCGGGTGAGAAGGCGGATACGGGCAGGTCATGACCGGCCTGATTTAGAACGGGCTTGATGGTGGTGTTGAAGTATTCGGTCGCTTCAACATGGGGCGCTTCGCCGCCGGTGGTGGCTTCCGCCCATGAAGCGGGTACTTCCACTTTCTGCAAGCCGGAAATGGCGATGTCAATAGCATCCCAGTTCATCTTAACAACCTTATCGCCTTTGCGGCCATAGGTCATTTTTGCGGCTTCTTTCATGTAGCGGTCGGCGTCTTCATAGGGGATGATGTCGGCCAGCTTGAAGAAGGCGGCCTGCATGATGGTGTTGATGCGGCTGCCCATGCCAACTTGCGCCGCAAGTTTGATAGCGTCGATGATGTAGAGCCTTGCGTTCTTTTTGGCAAGCGCGCGCTTCATGGACGCGGGCAGGTGCTTATCCAGCTCTTCCGCGGTCCAGGGGCAGTTGAGCAAGAATACGCCGTTTTTCTTCAGGGGCTTCACCATGTCATAAGCGGTAACATAGGAGGGCTTATGGCAAGCGACGAAGTTGGCGGAGTCGATTTGATAGGTTGAGCGAATGGGGGTCTTGCCAAAACGTAAGTGGGAAGCGGTCAAGCCGCCGGACTTCTTGGAGTCGTAGGCAAAATAGGCCTGGGCGTACATATCGGTATGATCGCCGATAATTTTGATGGAGTTTTTGTTGGCGCCAACGGTACCGTCCGAGCCGAAGCCGTAAAATAGGCAGCTGATGGTTCCTTCGGCGGCGGCGTCCAGCACTTCGCCAAGCTCCAGCGAAGAATGGGTTACGTCGTCGTTAATGCCGACGGTGAAGTGATGCTTTGCATCTTCTTTTTCGGCGTTATCGAAAACTGCCTTGACCATGGTGGGGGTAAAGTCTTTGGAGCCAAGGCCATAGCGCCCGGCCAAGACACGAATGTCGCCCTTGCCGCTTTCGCGAAGCGCGGTGCAAACATCAAGGTACAGCGGATCGCCGATAGAGCCGGATTCCTTGGTGCGGTCAAGTACAGTGATTGTCTTAACGGTGGCAGGAAGTACTTCTACAAACTTTTCAATGCTGAAGGGGCGGTACAGGTGCACATTCACGCAGCCATAGCGCTTGCCTTCTTTGTTGAGCACATCGACAGTTTCGTAGACGGCCTGGGCGCCGGAACCCATGATGATGATGACATTTTCAGCATTCTCATCGCCGTAGTAGTCGAACAGGCTAATTTTGCGGCCGGTTAGTTCGGACACACGCTTCATCTGCTCTTCTACGATGCCGGGAACAGCGTTGTAATACTTGTTGGCGGCTTCACGGTTCTGGAAGAAGACATCGGGGTTTTGGGCGGTACCGGCCTGATGGGGATTCTCGGGATTCAGGGCACGGGCGCGGAAAGCTTCGATCTTTTCGAAGTTGGCGAGCTTTGCCATGTCTTCGTATTCGATCTTATCGATCTTCTGAATTTCGTGACTAGTCCGGAAACCGTCAAAGAAGTGTAGGAAGGGTACGGAAGACTCGATGGCTGATAAATGCGCCACCAGAGCAATGTCCTGAGCTTCCTGTACGCTGGAAGAGGCAATCATAGCAAACCCGGTCTGGCGACAGGCCATGACGTCACTGTGATCGCCAAAGATGGATAGGGCATGGGCAGCCACAGTACGAGCACTCACGTGGAAAACACAGGGAAGTAGCTCACCGGCAATTTTGTACATGTTGGGAATCATGAGCAAAAGCCCTTGGGATGCGGTAAAGGTAGTGGTCAGCGCACCGGCCGCCAACGAACCGTGAACGGCACCTGCGGCACCCGCCTCGGACTGCATTTCCTGCACCTTGACAGTTTGACCGAAAATGTTCTTGCGACCTTGGGCGGCCCACTCATCAGAGTACTGAGCCATGTTGGAAGACGGTGTAATGGGATAGATAGCAGACACATCGCTAAATGCATAGGCAACGTGCGTAGCTGCTCCATTACCGTCTATGGTAAATTTGTTTGCCATTATAACCTCCTACTTAAGCATAGCCTGTAACTGCAAAGACAAGATTTGCAGCTCCTAGCATTCATACGAACATAATTATACAAGTTTTATCTCTCAGCGTCAAGGAAAAGGAAGGCTTTTTGTCCTATAAAGTTAAATTGTCTTTTTTATGATTTTTATCATCTTGTCCCATTGAGGATAATTTTGTTATAATCACATCTGGGAGGTTTTGTGGCATTGTATGAATTGAAAGATGTTTCGATATACGAAGATGATTCAGGCGGTATTCACAGCTTATCTTTTCGCATTCAAAAAGGGGAGACACTAGGCTTGTTATCCTCGGATAGCCAGTTCACTCACCATATCCTTTCGCTTTTGCAGGGCTTATATTCTCCTGATGAAGGCGAGGTTTTGTTTTTGCAAGAAAGTTGTCGCGTTCAGCGCAAAAAGTTGTGGTCCACGGTATCTTTTCAAGTTCCTGAAAAAGCCTTTCCACCCGATGAGAAGATTGAAACCTTTATCGGATTGTATCAAAAACTGCATAATCGGCATGAAAAAGAATTATTTCACTCTCTTGTGCAGAAAATGGATTTAAATCTTGTAGGAACTTTCAGGACTCTTGGAGAAAAAAACAGAAACAAGTTAGCCCTTCTTCTTGCACTTTGTGAAAAGTCCGATGGTTATGTGCTACTATCGCCTTTTACTTGCTTAACGGATGCTGAACGAGCACATGTGATGTATTTGCTGCATTCTTATAAAAAAGAAGGAAAGACTCTTGTTATTTTGCAGGAAAATTTTCATTTTTTAAGCCTTTTATGTGACAGGGTTATCCTTTTTATGGAAGGGGAAGCGATTGCCGAACTGCAAGATCGCGAGCTTCAATTGGCCAGAGAAAAAGTTTATCATATTGTTTTTGCCAAAGCGCAAGAAGCTGTTGCTTTTTCTAAGGCATGGGAAAAGAAGGTGACCGTGAACCATGACAGGGTTACTCTGAAACTCTCCGGCAGTCCCAATGCCTTGCTTCATACCCTAAAAGAATATGAAGTGGTAGATTTAATAGGCGGGTACCGGGACGCGCTTTTTGATGTAGAGGAGGATATTGGAAAAGAGGAGGTAAAAGAATGAGTGTATTAAAATATCGCTTGCATAGACTCAAGCTTTACCTGCTTCCTTTTCTTGTTGTAAGCGCCTTACTTGTGCTTGGGGTTTTGGCTACCTATCGAATGCCTGTGGAAGGTATTCCACAAGGGATTGAAGCGTGGCGTTTAAGCAATCCCTCTTTTGCAAGGTTTTTAGGCATTCAGGCGGCAGTAAAGCATACGGATTATTTTATTTCACTCTTATTTACCTTTACTCTCCCCTTTATCAATCTCGTTTTTATCCGGCTTTGTGTTGTCAGGCTATATAGTCAGATGATGCAGCGGCAGGAGATTCGTTTTTTTATGGTGCCGGAAAAACGGCTGGCCAATATTGTTTTTTCTGTGTTTGTAGCCATTGGTTTTTCCTTGCTTATCCAACATGTTTTGATTTTTGGCTTATATCGTTTAGCTCCTCTGGTGTTTGAACAGTGGAAGATAGGTACGGAGTCAATATTCTCTATAATATTACGAAGCTGGCTATTTTCACTTTTACCCACGGGTTTATATTTGTTTGCTGCTGTTTTTTCTTTCAGCGGTCGTATCAGCAGGACGATGGATTTGCTTTTTATCTTGTGGGCTCTCATCGCCGGGCTTTCAAAGCTGGAGGGAACAGCTAAAATACTCAAGTATTTTACGCCGTTCAGCTTATATTCAATCAAAGGGGGGACTGCTTTTAGCAACCCACTGCTTTTACCTGCTTTAGCTGCCACCTTTGGTGTGATGTTTGCACTTTTATCCAGTTTGGCTTTTGAGCGTAAGGATTTCTATGGATGGTAATGATGAATAAAACAAAAGTTAATTTCAAGAAATTTTTAACAGCTTTGTTTGTTGCTGGGCCTTTTTTTGTAATATTGTATTTGGCTCTTAAGTCGGGCGACCTTTCTCAGGTGAAAGCGGCCTATGCTACATCAAGAAAACTATGGTTGTTTGGCGCGTTTGCCTGTATTATGATCCACCTGTTTTTGGAAGGCTTTATTAACTATTTATATTTTCATTTTCAGAAAGTAAAAACAAAACTGATTGATAATTTTCTGGTAGGTCTCATTGGTATGTATTATTCCTCAATTACGCCTGCCGCCACCGGCGGGCAGCCCATGCAGGTGTACGCAATGCGCCGTCACGGAGTTGCAGCAGGCACCTCACTATCTGCCTTTATGGTAAAGTTATTTTGCTGGCAGTGTGCCTTATTGCTGATAGGGGCAGTGCTCTGGATAAATAATCCGGTTTTTGTGGCTGAGCGAATGCGGGCCGGTGTTTGGTTTTTGGGTTTAGGTTTTTTCGTAAATGGTTTTGTGGTTGTTGTGGTATTACTTTTATCAATTAACCGCAACATTGTTCGTTCGATTATTATTTTTATGGTGAATGTTCTGCATGCACTGCGTCTTGTCAAAGACAAGGCGAAAACTATCTCTAAGTGGGATGCGGGCATCCATGATTTTCAAGCCAATGTCCATTTAATCTCTCGCCAACCCTTGCAGTTTTTGTTTTTGTTATTATTATCCCTTGTACAAATGACGGTATTTTTCAGTACGGTTTACTTTATCTACCGTGGCTTTGGGCTTGAACAAGCAAAGTATATTGAAATTTTCACTATGCAGGTTATGTTATACATAGCCGCGAGTTTCACGCCTCTGCCCGGTGCTTCCGGCGCTCAGGAAGGCGGCTTCTATATTTTTCTGGGTTCTTTTTTCTCGGAAAGGTTAGTTTTTCCTGCTATGCTTGTTTGGCGGTTTTTTACGTATTACCTGACGATTATTTTAGGGTTCTTGGGTATTGTTATCGATAGTGCCCTTGCCCGAAAAGAAAAAGCAAGGAGTGTATCATGAAAAAAATTGGCACTGTGTTAACGGTAATGCTGCTATTTGTGATCCTTTTTATAGACGCGGTTTCTGCACAGGAACTAAGAATTATTACTTTATCCGTCGGTCAAAGCACTGAGCCTATGGAAGCAAAAGGAGAATGGAAAAGTGATAACCCGTCCGTTGCGAGGGTTGACGAGCGGGGTGTGATTACGGCTCTAAAGGACGGCTATGCAAATATCCTTAACGAGACTAAAAAGGGGCATGTTTATGTTCGTTGTGAAGTGCAAGTGGGGGAATATACCGTTCCAATCGCTGTTGAACAGATTATCTTTTGGGCCATTGGCGACTGGAACTATACACAAAGCGCCAAGCAACCCAGATACAATAAGTATACGCAGTGGTATAATCCCGCGGCTAAAGACGGCTTTGGCTGGTGTGGGGCCTTTGTCGGCTATTTCTTTGATCAGGCGGGTGTACCTATGACCAAGGAGTTTAAAGCCAGCCAAGTGGAGCCCATGACAGACGGTTCGCTTATTGCTGTGCGCCAAGCTTCGCAAACCAAGCTCTGGGAAGGTTTCCAGAGCCGCAATCGCATCACGCACACGCCGCGGCCGGGATACTATATTATTTATGGTATGAAAGGCTCTACTCCGTATACACACGTTGGTCTTGTAACCGATGTGATTTCCCAGGGCGATGGTGTCTATATTCTCCAAACCATAGAAGGAAACGCCGGAACGGGCGGAAACAATGGACGGATTCAGCGCTTTTGTTACATTTATGATGCCTATGCTGATAAAAAAGAAAACAACATCACTTCTCTTCCCCAAGAGATGAGGCTGGATCCAAATTTTGAATATGAGTACGTTGATAAATATTACTTAAACTGTTTTGGACAGACTTGGTATTGATAATGAAAACTAAAATTTTTGCCCATCGGGGAGCTTCAGGCTACGCTCCTGAAAATACAATGGAAGCTTTTGAGTTGGCGAACAATCTGGGAGCTCACGGCATTGAGATAGATGTACAGATGACCAGGGATAACCAGCTGGTTGTTTGTCATGACGAGCGGGTTGACCGGGTATCCGATGGTATTGGACGGGTTGCCGAGATGCGGTACTCAGAACTAAAGAAACTGAAATTTAACCGCTTGCATCCCGAGTATGGGGATTGTAGGCTGCCAACCCTTCAGGAAGTATTGGAGTTTATAAAAGAAACCCCGATGCATATAAATATAGAACTAAAAAACAGTCATGTAGCTTATCCTTTACTTATAGACAAGTGTCTTGAATGCGTTACTTTAGCGGGGGTAAAAGACAGGGTGATTTATTCATCATTTAACCATCACAGCATGGTGGCGCTCAAACGTGAAGACCCTCAAACATATTGTGGCCTGTTATATGGCCATACCATGGTAGAGCCCTGGAAATATGCGAAAGCTTTGGGGGTTGATGCCATTCTTCCGGAATATCATGAATTACTTTTAATCACCGACACTGTAGACCAGGCGCACGTAAATGGTTTGGAAGTAAACACTTGGACAGTAAACGAAGACCAGGCCATGAAAACCTTGATTTCCATGGGTGTGGAGCGTTTAATAACCAACTATCCTGATCGGGCGCTGGCTCTTTTGCAGCGGATGGACTAAGGTGACCTGAAGAGATATTTGCGGTCTTTTGGTGCCTATGGTAAAATATTCATGTTATACAAATTGAGGAGGAAATTGTAATGGCCGGACATTCTAAGTGGTCAAACATTAAACATAAAAAAGGAAAGGCTGATGCCGCCAGGGGTGCAATTTTTACCAAGATTGGCAGAGAGATCGCTATGGCTGTACGTGAAGGCGGCAGCGACCCGGCTTTAAACAGCAGACTTAGGGACGTAATTGCCAAGGCTCGCTCCAACAATATGCCCAACGACAATATCGAACGAAGCATCAAAAAAGCAGCCGGTGAACTTGAAGACGTCACCTATGAAGAGATAACCTATGAGGGTTATGGCCCGGGCGGTATTGCCGTAATCGTAAGTGTTGTAACGGATAATCGTAACCGCACGGCAAGCGATGTGCGCCATACCTTTGATAAGCACGGCGGAAGCATGGGGCAAACCGGTTCGGTTGGTTATTTGTTTGATTATCAGGGCCTTATCATCATTGAACGCAAAGATGATATGGATGAAGATGAAGTGATGATGCATGCCCTTGAAGCCGGAGCACAGGATTTTGAAGCCGATGAAGACGTTTTTGAAATCATTACCCAACCCGGAGATTTTTCGACCGTTCGTGAAGCTTTAGAAGCAAAAGGCTATTCTTTCCTTTCGGCAGAACGGGCGCAAGTCCCGCAAATGACCAAAGAAATTGAAGATGCCGAAGTGCTTGAGAAATTCCAAAAAATGCTCGATATGTTTGATGATAACGATGATGTGGTGGAAGTGTATCACGATGCGCAACTGCCCGAAGAAGAGGAAGAAGAGTAACGAGCCTGTTGTTCTCAATCGTTTGAAACCGCACAAAAGTGCGGTTTTTCTTAATAGTTTATTCATAAAGTTTACTTGATTGCAACAAGGGTATATGGTAACATAACCGTTGGAAAGAGGTGTATGATGATTAAAAAACTGTTGCCAATCTTTTTGTCACTTATGCTGCTGGTTTCAAGTGTTTATGCTCAGCCCGGCCAGCCGCTTCTTATACGCCCCGGCAAGACTGAGGGCATTTCATATCAAACCTTAACCGATGAAGCAACGGATGTTGTTTTGGCTTCATCTTCCGGCGAAAATATTGTGCTGTTTACTGCTTTGCCTACTGTCGTGGGCAGCAATACCTTCTACTGGAATGGAATGGATAGTAACAACCGCTATATCAGTCCGGGTGAATACCTTCTATATTTTAAACAAAGTTCGGTAGAACAAAGCCTTCCTGTTATCGTAGGGGAGGAAGCTCCAATCATTCGAACTATGACCATTAGCTCTGCAGAAATTACTCAAGGGCAGGAATGGTCCGTTACTGCTACTGTCAATATGCCCGGAACGCTTATGTTCCGTGCTAATATCAATGGAATGATTGAAACGGTGGCTTCCATGCAAGCTGTACCTGGTGAAAATACTCTTTCGTGGGATGGCTTATATCATGGTTTACAAGTGGCGCCCGGCAGCCATATGATTTCTGTTCAATTAAGCGATGAGGATGGATTTTTAAGCCAGCCCCATCATATTGTTCTTACAATGCGAGATTCTTCCACCTTGCTTGAACCTTCTGGTGATGAGGTATTACAAAATCAAGCATCAGAAGATGCCACTTTAGATACACCTGTGGTTGATAGCAATGTTTCCAATGTCACCCCGCGGCCCGCAGCGCGGCAGACGATATCCTATAAGCCCCCAACGGCTGAACATGTGCCGGAGGAATTACTGGGCTCAAGTTACTGGACCTTGCCTGTTGGCAAGATGGATGAGGAAGCTATCTGGAAAGTAATGGTGCAGCCCATGACCATTGTCAAAGCGGCCATCAACAAGAACGATCAAAAAGAAATGTATCGTCTGCGCGCAACACCTGACACCAGCATGAAAAATGAGAATGTTCTTGGAGAAATTACCTGTGAGTCTCAAGGTGTAAATGTTTTAGAAACCTTGAACAACGGCTGGTCTTATGTAGAGGTTTTCAATTCCAGTTATGGGCCCAATTGCAACAGCCGACCCGGATGGGGTAATTCTGATGAGTTGATTCGCGGCTATGTTGAAACAAACCGTTTGGACACTCTTGTGCCGCGTACCGACTATGGTATTTTAATTGACAAGCTGACCCAGGAAATGCTTATTTTCAAGGAAGGAAAGCTTTTTACTACGCTTAAAATTTCAACTGGACTTCCGACCAAGCAGCAGCCTTGGAATGAAACGCCTTCAGGTGAATTTGCCATGGTTTCCCGCACCGGCGGTTTTTGGGCCGGTAACCTGTACTGTGACATGGCCATGCGTATTAACGGAGGCGCCCTCATTCATGAAGTGCCTTACATTCTGAATCAAGCGACCAATTTCAAGGATTATAGCTCCCAGGAACGGCTGCTAGGTTCAAAGGCAAGCCACGGTTGCATACGCGTTCAGCGAAAGAATAACGAAGATGGTATTAACATGACCTGGCTGTGGAAGAACATCAAAGTAAATACCAAAGTATTAGTTTGGGACGATAATCCCGGTCGTTTCCACGCCTATCCAAGCGATGATCTTAAGCTATATTTTAACCCGACCGGCGGAAAGAACTACCATGCCGATGCCAGATGTCCGGGTGTTAAGAGCCGCTGGTTGCCCTTAAAGGGGGAGTTTACCTATGGTGAGTTGGATGACGCTGATTACAGCCACTTCACTCCTTGTAACTCCTGCAACCCGCCGCTTCGCAAGCATGAAATTGATGCATTAAATAAAGAAAACGGATTCTAAGTCATTCCCGCCTTCGGGCGGGTTTTTTATTGACGTAAGATACAATTATTCATATAATTGTAACAAAGCAGTTTGGGAGGTTGTTTTGCGGTTACGGCTGTTTATAGGGCTGCTGCTCTGTGTTTGCATAGTCACTTTTTCGTCGGGAGCAAGCGAGTATCCGGCGGAGCGCAGGCGTGCGCTTTTAATTGCTTGCGATGAATTTAGCACACAGGACAGTATGGCTCCCTCCGCCCGTGGCACGACCCAAGCGATTAACCGCATTTTATCCGGCGATCTTCGGGGATATGAAAAAGTAACCGCTATTATTAATCAGGCTTTTGATATTGATGGGCTTAAAGACAGTTTTTCTTTAGCTTTTAGCGAAGCGACTGAATATGACACTTCTTTTATTTATATCAGCACGCATGGGGAAAAAAGCGACTCGGAAGGGCGGTTTTCTTTATTGTTTTCAAACGGAGAAACACAATATAGCATTTTGGGTACAGACATATTGGAAGCCTTGTCCGTTATCCCCGGACAAAAGGTGCTTGTTCTGGATAGCTGCTATTCTGGAGGGATTATCCCTAAGGGCGGGTGGCAGGAAAAGCTAAGCTCTGTTTCAATTCCGGATAAGATCATCATTCTTACATCAAGCGGGGCAGATGAGCTTAGCTACAATTGGTCAGGGAGCGGTGAAAATTTCCTAGGTGGAAGCTACTTTAGCTTAGCGCTCGAATCGGCGCTGTCTGCTTCTTTTAACTATCAGGCCGATGAAAATCGTGACGGTTTCATAACCCTAGGGGAATGTAAACGTTTTTTGGCGGATAATCTTGGGACTTCCAGTGTGCAGAGTTTTCCTGAAACCAGTGATTTTGTTCTTACTCAAACACAAAATACAAGGAATCAGCCAACGGGCATTTCAAGCTTGTCTTTTGATTCACGAATCCTAACCAAGGATGCAGGGTCTCTTTCTTTTTCATTTGTGTTGCATCAGCCGACAGACCTATCGTATATGTTTGTTTATAGTAAGGAAAGTCAGTGGTTATTTGACGATGTACAGGTCATTCATGAGGGAATAGTATCCAACCCCGGTTACCAGGAGCGGACCATAGAACTAAGCGACGTTCCCGAAATAGAAAGCGGTTATTCTGTACTGATTATAGCGCGAAGGATGAACAAAGGTATGATTCCCCTTGCTTCAACGCTTTTGTCGGTGGAAAAAAACAGCTATGAACCAATTCAGCTATCGGTTGCAGCCACTTTTAATCCGTTTTGCGGTGAAGAATTAGCCTTAGCTTTTACTCATGAGAGACCTTGCAGGTATTCCCTTCATATCTATGACGCAAAAGGTAATGTAGTATCCAGTCCGGCCTTGCATGTTTTAAGCCGCCCTCAGAGCAAGCAGGGGTCAACAATCTATTGGGATGGGAAGGATAGCAACGGTTATTATCTTTCGCCAGGCCGTTATTGGGCTCAAATTACGGTTTATCAGGGAAACCAAGTGATGACTGCCTTTTCTTCTTCTTTTTGGCTGGAAGATACCGTGGAAAAACATATATCTACTAATGAAAGTTCTTGACAGCTTTAGTGCTCCATGATACCATTTACGCATAAATAATTTGAATGGTGTAATGCTTTGATTGACTTTTTCGGATTGCATCCTGAATGCGGTAAAGACTTTGTGGTTTGTTTAGGTTTTTTTGATGGTGTCCATTGTGGCCACCGCGCCCTAATCAACGCAGCTTTAAAGCTAAAAGCTAGCGATGGTTTTTTTGTTTGTGTACATACCTACCGCAAATCTCCAGCTCAGGTGCTTTTTCCCGATCAAGACCACCAGGAACTAACCTCCCTTGATGAAAAGAAAGAAATTTTGTTTTCCTATGGTGCCGATACGGTTGCCGTTAGTACTTTTGATGAAAAGCTTATACAAATGTCCGGGGAGGATTTTTTGGATAATGTGTTGTTAAAAGCTATACCGACAAAGGCTTTGGTTGTAGGTCATGATCACCGTTTTGGTCAAGGTGGCAAGGTAGATGCGGCTAAGCTAAAAGAGCTGTGCGATCAAAGGAATCTTCAACTGATAGTGGTTCCGCCTGTCAAGGCTCAAAACGGTTTGGTTATTTCAAGTTCCGCGATAAAAGAAGCGATTAAAGAACACAATTATTTATTGGCTCAAGAGATGTTGGGTCGGCCTCTCGGCTCACATCTTTTAAATAGGCAATAATTACTACAGGAGGGATGGTCTGTATGAAAAAGGAAATGCCGGCTTGGTTAGTACTTGCAATCATTATGGTGGTTGCGGCATTAAGCTTAACCGGAACCAACTTGATTACTAAAGGCCCCATTGAAGAGCAACAGGTTTTAAATGCGGAAAATGCTCGCAAAGCTGTATTAAGCGATGCTGAATTTTTTGAGCCTTTTGCAAGTGAAGAAGAATTGAGCATAGATCAATTGTTTGTGGGCAAAAAAGGTGATGAGGTTGTAGGTTATGTAGGAGTAATCACTGCAAAGGGTTACGGTGGTGACATTGAAGTGACTGCTGGAGTAATGCCCGATGGAACCATTACCGGCGTTAATGTTGGTGGGGCCAATTTTGCAGAAACCGCTGGCTTGGGTTCAAAGGCCAAAGAACCGGCTTTTATGGAGCAATTCCAAGGCAAGGTTGCTCCCCTTAAGGCCATCAAAAAAGGTGAGGCATCAGGTGAATCGACCATTGACAGCATTACCGCTGCAACGATTACCACCAATGCGGTAACCCGTGGTGTTAACAACATTGTGAAACAAGTGCAAGATCTGTTCAAAGCACCTGTTGATTTAGGTGGCTTCAAAGCCGGTACAACGGTTGCCTCTGTTCAGGGCTTTGCCGGTCCCGTTGTTGTTGAAGTCACCTTTGATGAAAATAAAACCATCACTGATATTAAGATCGGTGATGACAGCTTTGCCGAAACCATAGGTCTTGGCGACAAAGTGCTAGCGCCCGAATTTGCTCAGATGCTTGTTGGCAAAACCGCTCCCCTTACCATTGGCGATATTGATGCGGTCAGCGGTGCAACGATTACCTCACAGGCTGTGGTTGATGCTATCAATGCTGGCATTGAGCAGCTTTCGTCAGGTGGTGGGGTGTTCCAGGCGGGAACAGCTACTGCTTCAGCCCAAGGCTTTGGCGGTTCTGTGGTCGTTGAAGTTACTTTTGATGAAAGCCAAACCATTACCGACATCAAGATCGGTGATGATAGCTTTGCAGAAACCAAAGGGCTGGGAGATAAGGTTTTAACACCCGAATTTGCCCAAATGCTCCTTGGCAAGGTAGCCCCGCTTAGTATTGGTGATATTGATGCTGTCAGTGGCGCTACCATTACCTCTGAGGCAGTTGTCGAAGCCATTAATGCTGCCTTTGAACAGTTGATGGGTGCTGGCGGTGAAGCTAGTAGCGAAGAAAGTGACGTCGTTGAAAGCGAGCCTGAAACTGATGATGCGGCAGAAAGTG
>CAYFTJ010000002.1:23602-40690 GCA_964346155.1 uncultured Oscillospiraceae bacterium | reverse complement strand
CTGAAAGTGATGACAGCGCTGAAAGTATTGAAAGCGAGGATGGCTCTGTTTTCCAAGGCGGCACGGCGTCTGCTACTGCCCCGGGCGGCGTAGGGCCTGTGGCCGTTGTCGTTACTTTTGATGCCAACAAGACCATCACCGATATTACAATTGGCGATGAAAGCTTTGTTGAAACCGAAAATCTTGGCGCTAAGGCCTTAGAACCTGCATTTGCCCAAATGTTGATTGGCAAAGTAGCTCCGCTAACCATCGAAGACATTGATGTCATTAGTGGTGCGACTTATACCTCTAAGGCAGTTGTCGAAGCAATAAACGCTGCATATGAGCAGTTATTAAGTGATTACAGCAGCCAGGCCGATGTCGCTGAAACTGAAGCATCTGACAGTGAAGTTAGCGACGCTGTTGACAGCAGCTCTCAAAGCGAAGTTAGCGATGAAGCCGACAGCAAGGATGCTGGTGACACCGATGTCGCTTTCCCGGGCGGAACAGCATCCGCCACAGCATCAGGAGCCATAGGCCCTGTAACCGTTGTAGTCGCTTTTAATGCTAACAAGGCCATTACCGTCATCAAAATTGGCGACGAGAGCTTTGTTGAAACCGAAGGCTTGGGGGCTAAAGCTTTAAAACCTGAATTTGGCCAGATGCTCCTTGGAAAAGTCGCTCCGCTAACCATTGAAGATATTGATGCAATCACCGGAGCAACCCTTACCTCCAAGGCGGTTGTCGAAGCGATCAACGCTGCTTTTGAAAAGTTAATGCCAGAAGTTGGCGCTGAATTTGCGCCGGGCACTTACACGGCCTCAGCGCAAGGCTATGCCGGTCCTGTGTTTGTTGAAGTAACCTTTGATGAAAACAAGACCATTACCGGGATTAAAATCGGCAACGAGAGCTTTGCCGAAACCAAAGGTCTGGGTGAAAAGGCCCTTGCACCTGAGTTTGCTCAGATGCTGATTGGCAAAGTTGCTCCGCTAACCATCGATGATATTGATGCGATTAGCCATGCAACGGTCACAAGTGAAGCAGTAGTCCAAGCCATTAACACTGCTTTAGAAGCAAAGTAAGGGGGGAAGAACGTGAGCTTATTTACATTTCGTGGTGGAGTTCATCCCTATAAGGGATTGGATGATAAGAAGGGCCTGACCGGCAACCGGCCCAGCAGACCGTTTGTTCCAGCGGTTGTCAACATTCCGCTTGATACACATATCGGTCCGCCGTCAAAACCTGTTGTCAAAAAAGGAGATCGGGTTAAATTAGGGCAGGTCATTGCCGAGCCGGGCGGTGCCTGGGGCATTTATGTGCATGCAAGTGTTAGCGGCACGGTAAAAGAGGTGGGAAGCAGGCAAATGTTCGGCAAAATGCCTTCGCCCTATATTGCCATTGAAAACGATGAGCAGGATGAGTGTGTCGAGTTGAAACCCTGTGCCAATCCTACGGCACTATCTGCTGAAGAACTGTGTGCAATCGTTCGTGAAGCGGGTGTTTGCGGGCAGGGTGGAGCTGCTTTTCCGACCCATGTGAAGCTGTCGGTTCCTCAAGGTAAGTCGGTTGATACCATTCTTGTTAATGGCAGTGAATGCGAAACCTACTTAACAAGTGATGAACGGTTGATGATTGAACGTCCTGAATGTATCCTCAAGGGACTGGAAGTGGTTTTGAAGGCTCTTAATGTTAAGCGAGGCGTTGTTGCGATTGAAAACAATAAGCCACTGGCCATTGCTGCGCTTCAAGCACTTGTTTCTGATTATGAAGGCGTCGAGATTGGAACTTTGGAAACCAAGTATCCGCAAGGCGGTGAAAAGCAGCTGATAGCAGCTGTCCTAAAACGTGAAGTTCCCCGTGGAGGTTTGCCGATTGATGTGAATACCATTGTGCTTAATGTAGCTACGGTATGCGCCATTCACGATGCGGTCTATGAAGGCAAGCCTCTTGTTGAACGTTTGTGCACTGTAACCGGTGAAGTCAAAGAGCCTTCCAACCTGCGTTTGCGTAACGGTACCCAAACCAAGGATGTGGTTGAGTTTTGTGGTGGTTACACTACCGAGCCCGGCAAGATTTTTGTCGGCGGCAGCATGATGGGCGTTTGTATACCCAGCGATGATGTTCCGCTGTCCATACAAAACAACGGCGTTGTTGTTTTGTCCAAGAAAGAAGCCAAGCTTCAGGAAGAAACCAACTGCATTCGATGCGCCCGTTGTGTTGATGTTTGCCCGACCCGACTCAATCCTGTTGAGATTCGCGGTCTTGTTGTGCAGGACCGCTTGGAAGAAGCGGAAGAGAAGGGACTTGGCGATTGCATTCTTTGCGGGGCCTGCTCCTATGTATGTCCGGCAAAACGTCGCTTAACGGCAACCTTTAAGCTTGGTAGAGAAACGCTTGCAGCAAGGAGGAAAAAAGCATGAGTTTACATGTATCTCCGTCACCACATATAGTGGATAAGCAAACAACACGTAGCCTTATGGGTAATGTGCTGATTGCTTTGCTCCCCACTACCCTTTGTGGTATCTACTATTTTGGACAGCGCGCCGCTTTGGTGTTGTTAGTTTCCACACTTAGCGCAGTGCTCTGTGAGTTTTTGTGGCAGCTGCTTACTCGTAAAAAGATAACAGTCTTTGACTTGTCAGCTGCTGTTACTGGCCTACTCGTTGGCTTAAGCCTGCCCAGCATCGTGCCGCTCTGGATTCCTGCTCTGGGTTCAGCGATTGCTATTATCTTGGTTAAGCAGCTTTTTGGGGGCCTTGGACAAAACTTTATGAATCCGGCGCTATTTGCGCGCGGTGCTCTGCTTGCTTCCTGGCCGGCTGTGATGACTAATTCTTATCTCCCTGCTCGTGCGATGTTATCATCCACTGCTCAGGTTGGTGCTGATACTGTAGCGGCGGCAACGCCTTTATTATCAAGTAATTCCACATGGGATTTACTGATTGGTAATGTACCCGGTGCCATTGGTGAAGTGGCAAAAGTTGCCATTTTGTTAGGTTTTGCTTATTTAGTTGTAACCAAAACCATTACATGGCTTATCCCGACCCTGTTTATCGGCACCGTTGCTGTATTTGCATGGCTTGTTGGTAGTGATCCTATAAACACTGTGCTGACCGGTGGCGTGCTGTTTGCTGCTGTTTTCATGGTGACTGACTATGTGACAACGCCTATGCTTAAAATTGGTCAAGTGATTTTTAGCATCCTTAGTGGCATTGTTGTTGTGGTTATTCGCAAATGGGGTGCCTATCCTGAGGGGGTCACTTATGCAATTCTGTTTATGAACTGCCTCACACCCCTTATCGATCGCTATACCAAGCGTAAAATCTATGGGGAGGTAAAGAAGAATGTCAAAAAATAAATTAGGGAAAGTTTTTACAAATGGTCTTTTTGCTGAAAACCCTACCTTTCGTTTGGTTTTGGGGACTTGCCCAACCGTTGCAGTAACCACCACCGCTATCAACGGTGTTGGTATGGGGTTAGCGGCCACTTTTGTTCTGATTGGCTCTAACGTAGTTATTTCGATGCTAAGAAACTTTATCCCTAACAAGGTTCGAATCCCTGCTTTCGTTGTTGTCATCTGTACCTTTGTTACGATGATACAATTGCTTATGCATGCTTTCGTGCCTGCCCTTTACGACTCCTTGGGTATCTTTTTACCGCTTATCGTTGTTAACTGTATTATTCTTGCCAGAGCAGAAGCTTTTGCGTGTAAGAACAACGTGGCCCGCTCCGCTATGGATGGTCTTGGCATGGGCCTTGGCTTTACAATGAGCATGCTTCTAATTGGTGCTATTCGTGAAGTTATTGGCGGGGGCACAATCTTTAACTATCCGGTATTTGGTGCTGGTTTCCAGCCGATGCTGTTGTTGATATTGGCACCCGGTGGTTTTATTGTATACGGCCTTTCCCTTGGTATCATAAATGGACTGACTGAAAAATTCAGCTCCAAAAAGAAGGAGGCATAACCATGAGATTAGCTGAAGTTGGTTTCTTTCTTTTCATGGTTGATTGCATACTGTGCAACAACTACATTTTCTCTCGCTTCTTAGGTACCTGTCCCTTCCTTGGCGTTTCCTCCAAGGTTGAGACTTCTATTGGCATGGGGCTGGCCGTAACCTTTGTTATGGGTCTTGCTTCCGCTTTTACCTGGGCTGCGTATACCTATTTACTTGAGCCGCTCGGCTTACAGTATCTTGAAACGATTTCCTTTATCTTCATCATTGCGGCATTGGTTCAGTTTGTTGAGATGTTTATGAAGAAATCGTTGCCTGCGCTGTACAGTGCACTTGGTATTTACCTGCCTTTAATTACCACCAACTGTGCGGTATTAGGCGTTGCATTGTTGAATATCCAATCCAGTTATGGTCTGATTGAATCGGTTCTTAGCGGTGTTTTTGGCGCTCTGGGTTTCTTGCTTGCCATTGTCATGATGGCAGGTATTCGCGAGCGTTTGGAAACATCTGACATTCCCAAGTCCTTTCAAGGTTTCTCCATTAGCCTGGTTATTGCCGGCATGATGGCGGTGGCTTTTATGGGATTCAAGGGCTTAGTAAAGTAAGGAGGGAAAGATGTTACCTATTCTATATGCCCTTCTTGTGTTGGGCGGCCTTGGAATTGTTTTTGGTGTCATTTTAAGTTTCGCAGACAAAGTATTTGCTGTTCCGGTTGATGAAAAAGTTTCTCTAATTCGCGAAAACGTTGCTGGAGCAAACTGCGGCGCTTGCGGATATGCCGGTTGTGACGGATTTGCTGAAGCGGTTGCCAAAGGGGAAGCGCCAATCACAGGTTGCCCCCCGGGTGGCGCAAAGACAGTACAAGCCCTGGCGGAAATTATGGGCGTAAGTGCTACTGTTGGAGATCCTCAGGTAGCTCGCGTTCTTTGCCAGGGGGCAAACGAAATTGCTGGTATTCGCTACGAATACAGCGGCGTTAAGAGCTGTGTTGCCGCTGTTGCGTTTGCTGGCGGTCCTAAACTGTGTCAATATTCTTGTGTTGGTCTGGGTGACTGCGTCAATGTCTGTAAGTTTGATGCTTTGAAAATCGAAAACAACCTTGCTGTTGTTGATGATGAAAAATGCACTGCTTGCGGAATGTGTGTAAATGTTTGCCCCAGGCAGGTGATTGAACTTATCCCAAGAACTGCTACTGTTATTGTTCGCTGCCGCAGTTCAGCCGGCGCAAAGGATGCGCGTACTGCTTGTACTCATGCTTGTATCGGATGTAAGCGCTGTGAAAAAGCTTGCGAATTTAACGCTATTCACGTTGCTAATGGCTATGCTACAATTGATTATGATAAGTGCACCAAGTGCGGTGAATGCGTCAAGGTGTGCCCCGATAACTGCATAACCATATCTGCATAATTCTTCTTGAAATTTAAACCCGTGCAAGTCACGGGTTTTTTCAATGTTGACGTATTAAAAGTGACTGACTATACTTAAATGGTATTTTATTTTTTGAGGTGTGATGTGAAACGTTTCCTGACAATCTTATTTATTTTTACCATATTGACGACGACATTTACCAGCGCCCAGCTAATGGATGAAAGCTTAAGTAACGAAGAATTGCGCGACATTCTTGAGCTAATGACAAAGGAAATCGGTGAGGAGGAAACTTACTTTGTTATTCCTGAAGACTATGTTCCGCCTGTCCCCAGGGCAGACAGTTTTTCCCTTCTTTTAATTGGGGTAGATACCGATGATTTGGGTGTTGTTGGAAGGTCTGATACCATGATCGTCGCAACCCTTAATCCGGCAGAAGGTTCATTAAAGCTTGTGTCTTTCATGCGAGATATGTATGTATCCATTCCCATGCGCGGGCATAATCGGCTGAATGCTGCTCATATGTATGGAGGTCCTGAACTTTTGGTACAAACACTTGAAAGAAACTTCGGCATACATATTGACGGATATATGGCAGTTAATTTCTCAATCATGATTGATTTGATTGATGCAATCGGCGGCATCGATATGGAGGTCTCAGAGGAGGAACTGAAACCACTAAACGGGATTTTGGAGTATTACAATTTTTTAAATGAACGACCTGAGGAAGAAGGCAGGCTTGAAGAACATGGGCTTTGTCACTTAACGGGCTTACAGGCTATGTCTTATGCCCGCATTCGCAAAATTGACAGCGATTATGAACGAACGGGCAGGCAGCAAAGGGTGATGGTAGCGATTTTTCATGCCATGAGAAAACTGCCATTGGTTGATTTAATAGAAGTCATGGGAAAGTACTTGGAAGTAGTTAAGACAGATATAAAGCTAGATACTGCGCTTAGATTGACAAAAGCCATGGTCAGCCTTTCAAATGTTACGACCAAGTATTTACGCATACCGGTAAAAGGTGCTAGCTATTCCACCATTAAAAACAAAGCTTATGTTTTGCTTCCGAACCTTAAAAAGAATCGGGAGGCCATTCATCAATTCTTATACGAAGGCTCTATCTTGCCTTAAACCGTGAAAAAAGGTAAAATAGAAGCAATATTAAACATATAGGAGGAAAGTTATGGATCTGATTTTAAACACTGCGGAAGAAAAAATGGGCAAGACTAAGGAAGTGCTGCGCCAAGAAATGCAGAGCATTCGTGCGGGGCGCGCTAACCCGCAGCTGCTTGACCGCATCACAGTTGATTATTATGGAGTGGCTACGCCCTTGAACCAAATGGCTAATATTTCCGCGCCTGAACCCAGGCTGCTTACTATCAGCGTCTGGGATACAAAAGCATTACCATTGGTTGAAAAAGCTATTCAGGCAAGCGATCTTGGCCTTAATCCGATGAATGATGGTAAAATCATCCGTCTGTCTATTCCGGAGCTAAACGAGGAAAGACGTAAGGAATTAACAAAACTGGTTCGAAAACTGGGTGAAGATGCCAAGGTGGCTGTTCGTTCCATCCGCCGTGATGCTAATGATCAAACGAAGAAGCTAAAAAAAGACAGCGCCATTACTGAAGACGATCAGCGCCGTATGGATGATGAGGTCCAAAAAATTACCGATGCCGCCATCAAAGACATTGATGAAATTGTTGCTGAAAAAGAAAAGGAAATCCTCGCGGTTTAATGGAAATTTCCGTTGGTCTTGCCTTTGATTCTTTATCGGATGAACAAAAGCAACGATACATTTTGCACTACGCAACGGCCTTTGCAAAACCTATTGATTGTGAAGGCTGTGTTTTGCGTATTGTAAAATTTACTGCTGACAGTCTCTGGCTGGCGCCTTTTAAGGAAGATATTCAAACTGTTTTAGCGGAGGATTCTCTGAATGAATGAGCTCAAGCATGTGGCCATTATTATGGACGGCAACGGTCGCTGGGCAAAGAAGAATCAACTGAAAATAGCTCTGGGTCATCGCCAGGGGGTAGAAACGCTTCGGGATATCATTCGGTATTCAAGCGATGAAGGACTGTTTGCTCTTTCCATTTATGCCTTTTCAACTGAAAACTGGAAACGCTCTAAAGAAGAAGTGGATGCGCTGATGCAGTTAATTGTAGAGTTCTTCCGTTCCGAAATTGATGAGCTGGATGAAAAAAACGTTGTTATTCGAATTTTAGGCGATGTGGATGGTTTACCTCAAAGGCAAAGGAAGGTCGTTCTGGAAGCGCAGGAGAGAACAAGTAATAACACGGGCCTTCATCTGAATATTGCGCTTAATTATGGAGCACGTTCAGAAATCGTTTTGGCAACCAGGCAAATCGCCCAAAAAGTAAAAAATGGTGAAATGAATATTGAAGATGTTACGGAAGACAGCTTCCAAGATTATCTTTACACCACCAATTTGCCGCCCGTTGATTTATTGATCCGAACCAGCGGCGAACAGCGGTTGTCAAATTTTTTGTTATATCAAATGGCCTATGCGGAAATGGTTTTTCCCAAGGTTTTATGGCCAGAATACACGGTGGAAATGTTTCAAGCGCATTTGAAAGAGTTTGCAGGCCGCGAGCGCCGCTTTGGAGGTAGATAGGCATGAAAACAAGAACCATCACTGGAATTGTCCTTTTAATTGCCCTGACGATTACGTTGGTGCTAGGTGGTTGGGTGTTTGCTACCGTTTGGGTTGCGTGTACATGTGTGGCATTAGCAGAAGTTATGCGTGCCTTAAGCAATGGCGGTCACCGGGTAGTCAGATGGCCTCAATGGATAACCTTTATTATATCTTCAATCGCTCTCATGCTTATGAAAGGCGAACAAAGCGCGCCAATCATCATTGTTACTTTTCTATTTTCTATTTTAATTAATACGATTTATGTTTTAGGGCACGAAGAGCCGCAACTTGATAACCTATTGGTTTCTGTACTGCCCCTGCACCTCATTATTTTCCCTGCTTTATGCATGCTGGGTTTATTGAGGATTGAAAATCGCAGTCTATCCGCTTTTTTACTTACCCTTGTTTTTGTTTTGCCTGAAAGCGGGGATATCGGAGCCTATTTTATTGGAACACGCTTTGGCAAAAAGAAGCTTTTACCTGCCGTCAGTCCTGCCAAAACGGTGGAAGGATCCATCGGCGGCTTGCTAAGTACTCTGATTTGTTCGCTTGTTTTATTTTTGGTTTGGAACCTTAAGGGAACAGGTGTCCTTTGGTGGCATATTGTTTTACTGTCTTTGCTTGGCAGCGTTATTGCTCAGGTAGGCGATTTATTTGCTTCTCTATTAAAACGTCATTGTGCCATTAAAGACTATGGAAATATTTTCCCCGGCCACGGAGGAATGATGGACAGGCTTGATAGTATCTTGCCCGTCATTATCCTGATTTACGTGTATCAGGTTATTGTGCTATGAACAAAAGGAAAATTATTATCCTTGGGGCGACCGGTTCGATTGGAACGCAGGCCCTTGATGTTGCCGGTGAATATTCAGATCTGGTTGAAGTAGTGGCCTTAAGTGCTCATTCCAATGCGGATGCTCTATTTGAACTGGCCAGAAAGTATCCCGTCAAGGCAGCAGCCTTATCTGGTAGAATCGTTCCGATACCTGATGACTTAAAGCATATCTCGTGGTATTTTGGCGAAGATGCGCTTGAAAAAATGACCGTAGACATTCCTTGCGATGATGTCTTGGTTGCGGTAACGGGGATGTTTTCCTTGCGCTGCGTGATGTCCGCAAGGAAAAAAGGAAAGAGAATTTTATTGGCAAATAAAGAAACGTTAGTTGCCGGTGGACAATGGATTATGCCCCTTTGCGAAGGTGAAGACGGGGAACCCACCATCATTCCGGTGGACAGCGAACATTCTGCTATTTATCAGTGCTTGCAAGCTGCCCAGGGAAATCCTTACGAGAAGTTAATATTGACTGCTTCCGGTGGTCCTTTCCGAACTTGGAGTAAAGAAGATATTCAAAAAGCCACCATTGGGCAAGCTCTTAATCACCCCAACTGGTCAATGGGTAAAAAAATCACCATCGACTCTGCTAGTATGTTTAATAAGGCGCTGGAAGTGATTGAAGCCAAGTGGCTTTTTAACGCTAAGCCCGAAGAAATTGAGGTGTTAATTCATCCGCAAAGCATTGTTCATTCCATGGTTTCCTTTGCTGACGGGGCTGTGCTTGCTCAGCTGGGAGTTGCCGACATGCGTACGCCTATCATGTATGCGATGCTGTACCCACGCCGTTTACCTCAATTAACCCAACCGCTTTCTTTAAGCGATATTGGAAGTCTTACTTTTGAAGCGGTTGATTATGACCGGTTTCCCAGTATGCGCTTGGCTTATAAGGCCTTAAAGGTCGGTGGTGCTGCGCCCTGTGTACTCAATGCCGCCAATGAAGTGGCTGTTGATGCCTTTTTACATGAAAAAATCAATTTTGGCGATATCTTTGACATTGTGGATCATGCGCTCAATAATTTATCATATCAAGCCCGCACAGTTGATGAGGTGATAGATATCGACCGCAAAACACGGGAACATACTAAAACATACATTGAAAGAAGGAATTAAATGTTAAACTTTATTTATATCTTTTTTGCCATATTAATGTTCGGTATTCTAATAACCGTTCATGAGCTGGGGCATTTTTTAGCTGCTCGATTCGTTGGCATTCCTGTTAAGGAGTTTGCCATAGGTTTTGGACCCGCCCTTGTAAAGTGGAAAAGTAAAAAACAAGAAACGATGTTTTTTTTGCGGGCTATTCCTTTGGGTGGATACTGCATGTTTTATCAGGAAGACAACATTGATGAATTTGCGCCCAAAGACGAACGTGCCTTTGACTGTTACAGCGTATGGAAACGTTTGGTTACCGTTATTGCCGGTCCTTTAATGAACATTCTTCTTGCTTTTGTTGTGGCTGTTATTTTATTTAGCGCCATTGGTGTAACCAAGCAAACCGGACCATCCACAACAGTGGTTTACAGTGTAAATGAGTCGTCTCCTGCGGAAGCTGCCGGATTATTAAAAGGGGACAAGCTCTTAAGGCTTAACGGAGAAGAGGTCACCGATAATTTACCCAGCTTGATTACCCAAAACATGAAAGACAATAAGCCCCCTTTAATACTTGAAGTTTCACGTTTGGTTAACGGAAAGATGGAGACGGTAACCCTTTCCGTTACCCCTTTATTTTCTGATGATGACGGTAGATATATGATGGGTGTTAACCTGTCCATTTATCCGCAGGTTGAAACGTTCCATCTTCCTTTTGGACAAACTGTTGTAGAAGCGGCTAAATTTTGTTGTCAGTTGTCCACAGAACTTGCCAGATCTTTTGTAAGACTGTTTACCCGCGGAGAAGGTGTCAACGAGCTGACTGGCTTTATCGGGATTACTGAACTAATCGTTGAAGAAACCAAGCAAACCCAGCTTCTTGGTTATGTAAGAATGCTTATGATGTTTTCTATCAACCTAGGTGTTTTAAACCTGATTCCTTTTCCCGGTTTGGACGGTTCCCGGATATTATTTATCCTGATTGAAGCTGTTCGTAAAAAACCTGTTAAAAAAGAGGCGTACTTTCATTTGGCCGGGATGGCGCTGCTTTTCGGTTTAATGATCTATATTACTTTTAAGGATATTTTCAGACTATTCAGGTGATAAGATGAAAAAAGAAGTAGCTGTCGGCAAGGTTTTCATTGGGGGGAATGCGCCTATCAGCGTTCAATCCATGACCAATACTGACACAGCCGATGTTGAAGAAACGAGCAGGCAAATCACGGCGCTTGCCATGGCCGGCTGTGATATTGTGCGCGTTTCAGTTTATAATCATGACTGTGCCAAAGCGGTTAGGCAGTTGGTTGACAGAAGTCCCGTACCTCTGGTAGCTGATATTCATTTTGATGAAAGTTTAGCCATTGCATCCATTGAAAATGGTATTGCAAAGCTGCGGTTAAACCCGGGTAATATTCAGGGGGAAGAAAAAGTTGCTAGAGTTGCCGACTGCGCTAAAAGACACCGTGTACCTATCAGGATAGGGGTAAACTCCGGTTCGGTACCAAAGGATATATTGGAAAGAGACGGGGGAGTAACGGCTCAAGGTTTGGTTGACAGCGCTAAAGAACATATCAGTATTTTAGAAAAGCATGGTTTTGACGATATCGTATTATCTATCAAAGCCAGTGATGTTGCCACCATGGTGAAAGCCAATCGCCTGGCTGATAAAACCTTCCCTTATCCGCTTCATCTTGGGGTGACTGAGGCCGGCTTGCCTGGACAGGGGACGATAAAGTCGGCCATAGGGATTGGAGCCCTGCTTTTAGACGGCATTGGAAACACTGTTCGCGTTTCGTTGACCGGTTCGCCCATACCCGAGGCAGAGGCTGCTCTATCAATCCTTCGTGCGCTGAACTTGCGGGCAGGGGTACAGATTGTATCCTGTCCAACCTGCGGCCGCACACAGGTTGATGTTGCCTCTATTGCCAAAGAAGTAGAAGATAAAACTAAAAACTTAAATATTTCTATGGTGGTGGCTATCATGGGCTGTGTGGTGAATGGTCCTGGTGAAGCGCGGGGCGCTGATATTGCTTTTTGTGGCGGCGGGGATAGCGGGGCCTTATATGTGCGCGGACAGTTTGTTAAAAAAATTGCCGACAATTACGCTGAAGAAATTCTATCACGAATATACCAAATGATGGATGAAAAGAATGGAAAAACATAAGCTGATACAAATGATAGAAAAAGAACTGCCTGAATTATCATCCAAGGTGAGTTTAGACAAGATCTATTATGATGCGCAAAAACGCCGCGCTCTTTTTTTACTTTTATCAGACGATCCTCTGGGCGAGGAAATCTTTTTACAGGTCAAGCGAATTATTGCAAGGAGCCTTCGTGGAATCCGCATATCGCTTCGTATTGCTGCACCAAAGAGTGGTCCGGTATTTTTAGAGAACCCTTCATTATTTGCGGATATTTTAACAAAAGCTCTTGCCAGAAAATACCCTTCTCTTGAATCATGGAAGGATGAGATTACTTGGAGAAATGTGGACGGAACCATTGTAGTGGAAATGCCGGACGCTTTTTCTCTACAATATGCAAGGGAAAACCATATTCAGCAAACCATTGAAAAAGCGATAGAGGGTATATTTCAAATCAATCCGCCTCTTTTGCTTGAAGTTCGGGGAGATACTCAAAAAAGGCTAAAGCGTATTGAACAGGAACGTGAGAAAGCCAGTATTGTTCATCAAGAAGTTGTTCGTAAAAAGCTTGAAGAAGCAGGCAATCAAAAACCAAGCAAGAAGAAGTCATCGCCTAAAATATATGGCAAGATTGTTAAAGAAAAACCGGTTGAAATAACTTCATTAACGGAAACATCCGGTACTGTTGTTATTGCCGGACGGCTTATGAATTTTGAGCGCAAAGATGTTTCTGGTGGTGAGATGGTGCTGCTTGCGTTTACTATCAGCGATTTAACCGGTAGTATCAGATGCAAGGTGTTTTTACGCTACAGAAGCCGCTGGAAAAAGATGTCTGAAGGTGAAGCGACCGCGATTACAAAAGAAGAAATTGATAAACTTGAAAAAACAGTCGCCCGCATTCAGGACAGTTCAGGTTTATTGGTGTGTGGCGAATGTCAGATGGATTCATTTGAGAGAGACCTGGTGGTGATGGTCAATGACATAAACGTCTTTGACGTACCTGTTAGGGAGGATAAAGCCGAACGCAAACGGGTTGAATTGCACGCACATACGCAAATGAGCAATATGGATGCAACCGTTTCTGCTGGCGATTTAATCAAGCAAGCTGCGAAGTGGGGCCATCCGGCCATTGCGATTACCGATAGCGGCGTGGTCCAGGCCTTTCCGGAAGCTTTTTTGGCAGCACAAAAGCACCAGATCAAGCTTATTCCCGGCCTTGAGGGTTATATGATTGACAGGGGAAAAGCTGTTAAATGGCCCGATAATCGTTCTTTAAACAGCCCGATAGTGGTCTTGGACTTTGAAACAACCGGCCTTAATACATATACCGACCGTATGATTGAAATTGGCGCTGTTAAAATCATTGACGGAAAGGTTGCCGACTCTTTTTCCACTTTTGTCAATCCGTGTGTACCTCTACCGCCTATCATCACAGAGATCACGACCATTACCGACAGCATGCTTGCTGAAGCTCCGTCAGCCAGGGAAGCTTTGCCACAGTTGATGGATTTTATAGGTGAAGCGGCTGTTGCTGCGCATAACGCGAAGTTTGATACCGGAATATTGCGCAGTGAACTACGGCGTTTGGATCAAACTTTTTCCTTCCCGGTGATTGACACTTTAACTTTGGCCCAGCAACTCTACCCTGATTTGAAACGATATAACTTGGCTTCAGTCTGCAAGGCACTTGGTGTTACACTAAAAAATGCGCATCGGGCAGTACATGATGCTACGGCGACCGCCGAATGCCTTAATATTATGCTGGCAGAGCTAAGAAACCGTGGTATTCAAAATTTTGAGCAGATAAACCAAGAGCTAAATGAGTTTGTTAAGACTCGGCGTAACCATGTTGTTATACTTGCTACCAACCAAAAAGGTATCCAGCAACTCAATGAACTGGTAACACTCTCGCACCTTGAGTTTTTTAATCGTGTACCAACTATTCCCAGGGAAGAAATTGTTAAACGAAGAGACAATCTTCTCCTTGGCTCTGCTTGCCAGGATGGAGAATTATTTCAAGCGCTTTTGGATAGGGCAAGTGACCAGGAGCTGGACCAAATTGTTGAGTTTTATGATTATCTTGAAATTCAGCCAAAGGGTAATCATAAAGCTTTGCTTGAAAAAGGCTTTGTTCAGGACGAACAAGAGCTTGAGCAAATGAACCGGAACATTGTGAAATTGGGGCAAAAACATGAAAAGCCCGTAGTCGCGACCGGGGATGTTCACTACTTAAACAAAGAGGATAGTGTTTTTAGGGCTGTGTTGCAATGCGCACAGAACATAAAAGATTATGACATTGAACCTGAAGTGTATTTTAGAACCACCGATGAAATGCTGGAGGAATTTTCTTACCTTGGCAAAGAGCTTGCCCAAAAGGTGGTTATTCATAATCCACAGAAGATAGCGGATAAAATTGGTGAGGTGGCGCTGTATCCTAAGCACCCCGAAAACAAAACCACTTTTGCGCCAAGGTGGGAAAGTGCGGAAGATGATATCCGCAATATGGCCATGAACAGAGCCCATGAGCTTTATGGAGATCCTTTGCCCAAACTTATTCAAGATAGATTGGATAAGGAGCTAAAGGCCATTATCGGCTATGGTTATGCGACTTTATACAGCATTGCCAACAAGCTGGTGGCAAATTCCCTGGAGAATGGGTATTTGGTCGGCAGCCGCGGTTCGGTTGGTTCTTCTTTGGTTGCGACTTTATGCAATATTACTGAAGTAAACCCGCTGCCGCCACACTATCACTGTGAAGAGTGCCGCACTGTGGATTTTGATGTGCCCAAAGAGTACCAAGTGGGGGTGGATTTACCCCCTAAAATTTGCCCGCACTGCAACAAAAGGTTAAAACAAGACGGCTATGATATTCCTTTTGAAGTGTTCCTTGGTTTTAAAGGCGACAAGGTACCGGATATTGACTTGAACTTTTCGGGTGAATATCAAGCCAAAGCGCACGCTTATGTTGAAGAATTGTTTGGCGAAGGCTTCGTGTTCAGGGCTGGTACCATTGGCACTTTGCGTGACAAAACTGCTTATGGTTTAGTTCAAAAATACCTACGGGAAAGCGGAAAGACTGCTACCAATGCCGAAATTGACCGGCTGGTTGCCGGCTGTGTTGGCGTAAAAAGAACAACCGGTCAACATCCGGGCGGTATGGTTATTTTGCCCAAAGAATATCAAATCGAACAGTTTACTGCTGTTCAACACCCTGCGGACAAGTCAGAGTTAGGCATTGTTACGACCCACTATGACTTTGGTTCCATGCACGATATCTTGGTCAAGCTGGATGTCTTGGGACATGATGATCCAACGATGATTTATCAGTTGGAAAAGCTAACAGGTGTACACTACACAGATATACCTTTGAACGATCCTGCTGTGATGTCCCTATTTATTTCACCGGAAGCCTTAGGTGTGACAAGCGAACAAATTCAATGCGCAACGGGCACCTTAGGTGTACCTGAGTTTGGTACGGGTTTTGTTCGTCAAATGCTGGTTGATACCAAACCCACCACCATGGCAGAACTGATTCGTATATCAGGTCTCTCGCATGGGACAGATGTTTGGCTGGGTAATGCACAAGATTTGATTTTGAGCGATACGGCTTCCCTCAAAGATTGTATCTGCATTCGCGATGACATCATGAATTATCTTATCAGCATGGGCCTGTCGGCAAAGCTTTCCTTTGATATTATGGAAAATGTTCGAAAGGGAAAAAAATTGGCTCCCGGGACGCATATGGAAGATGCCATGCGTGAAAAAAAGGTGCCGGAATGGTTTATTGAAAGCTGTAAAAAGATTGGTTATATGTTTCCCAAAGGCCATGCCGTTGCCTATGTGATGATGGCCCTTCGAATCGCTTGGTTTAAGGTACACCACCCACTTGCTTACTATTCGGCTTACTTTGGTATCCGATCTAAAGGCTTTGATGCCGAGCTTATGTTAGCTCAACCTATGTATCTAAAACATATGCTTGCGGAACTTTTATCCAAGGACACTAAAGATTTGCAAGGTAAGGATAAGGACACCATTGTTGCCCTTGAAATAGTTATTGAGATGAATGAAAGGGGTTTTTCCTTTTTACCTGTTGACTTGAACCATAGTGCCGCTACAGAGTTTTTGATGGTGGGGGAAAGGCAGCTGCGCTGTCCGTTTACTTCTTTGCCGGGCTTTGGCGAGCAGGCTGCTTACTCTATCGTTGATGAGAGGCGAAAGCATCCCTTCATTTCGGAAGAGGACCTGAAAAAACGAACAAAAATCACCCAAACCGGCATTGACCAGCTGCGCAGATGTGGCGGTTTGAGTGAATTATCGGCAACCAATCAAATTAGTTTTTTCTAAGACTGTGAAGGTATTCTGTCATAGGAAAAGAATAGAGAGGCTCGTTCTTTTTTAGATAGAGCGGGTGGTGCGGATGACCGGCTTTGGTTATTTTTCCCGCGCATACAAATTGAGCTTGCATGGTTTTTGCGGTGGATACAAAATCAACCAGGCAATCAACCAAGTATGGGCGTTTTTCAACTACAGTACCCCAAGCTACCCAAATGGTAGGGGATGCACCACATAGGGACAAGCAATGCTGTAGGGCTTTTATATTTTCTTTGTGTAAAGCCTGATTAAATACCCTATCCATATGGTCGGGCGAAGTTGCGCGTTGTGGGTAGAGGTTGAGCATAAGAAAACTATCAAAACCATTTGCCAGGCGAATGCGGTCAACGCTTTTAAGCGTATTATCAAGCGCATCGGGCGCAGCGGTCGAAGGATTGATGCCCACGCAAATCAGAGGATTTTTGCCGGCGGTGCCTAAAATATAGCGGTATTCAGCGTAAAAAGGCGGGACAAACAGCCAGCCCGGCGGTTGCGAGGCCTCGGCCTTTTGTAAAGCTTCTTGAAAGGTTAGGTGAGTAAGTTCAGTTGTTTCATTTTCAGGAATATGTGCCACGAAGAACCTCCTTTACATGACTATCATATACTAAACATTAAGTAATAATTGTATTTTATACTATTTTCAAATTGGAATATCCTCCATCTCTTTGAAGTGATATAATTATCCCGGAGGTG
>CAYFTJ010000002.1:0-23502 GCA_964346155.1 uncultured Oscillospiraceae bacterium | reverse complement strand
TTTCAAATTGGAATATCCTCCATCTCTTTGAAGTGATATAATTATCCCGGAGGTGATATAGTATTAAAGCTTCATGGTACGAGTTTAAAATATGTTGATTGAATGAATCACGAATATTAATCTACAATACGAATTGTTTTGATTTCAAAGGGGCGGAAAAAAAGCTTCAGTTGATTATTCTGAACTTCGATGGGTTGTAGATTTTTTTCCAAGCCGTTGCATTCAAAAGCTTGATGAACCGCTTTATTCCAAGTAAATATGGTGTTCGTTTGGGCGTTTTCGCATTCATACATACGAACAATATAACCCTTGCCATTCTCAGCTTTCTTAACGGTTTCAACAATGATGTTTTTTGCTTTGACTTGAAGGAGGGAATACTCTTTTTTGACTGTTTGGCCTTTAACTACCCAAGCGGGCTGGTTTAGCTGATACCCTTCATAAACGGTGTTTCCTTGTTGCCAAGAATCAGTGTGAGGGAGTAGGGCATAGGTAAAGCGATGAACCTCTTGATCAGAGACGGGATTAGGTACAATGCCTGATTTAATCAAAGTAAGCGCAATGACACCATCATCAACGGAGTGACCGTATTTACAATCGTTTAATAAGCTGATACCGTAGTGGCCTTCCGAAAAGTCCATCCATTTTTGCGCGCAACTTTCAAACCGTGCCACGTCCCAGCTGGTATTCTTGGTTACTTTACGTTTAATGGATCCGAATTGGATGTCAAAGGTGGCTTCATCATTATGAATATTGACAGGGAAATGCACTTTGAGCAAATGCTGGTGCTCTTTCCAGTCGATAACAGTTTGAAAGTCAATACGGGGACTATCTTTATAGAAATGAATTTGTTGACGAATGGCAGATTGACTTATTTCGTAGCTTAGTTCAAGCGTGTAACGAACGGGACCTTTCTCAATCCACTTGAAAGAGGTTAGTTTATCTACTTGCCATGATTTTTCGGTATAGTAAATATCAATGTCCCAGTTGTCGTAGTTCATTGGCTTATCTTCGTACATAACAAATGAATTGCCCACAGCCCCTGCTTTTAACACTTCACGTTGAAAGCGTTTGTCATATAGCCTGCTCATGTTGCCGCCGGGAGAAAACTCTGCGATGTAGAAAGGTGTTTCCAAGTGATACTGATTGCCCTGGGTAAACGGGTTATCAGCGTTAACATTGTTTATGATTTCATAAGTCTTCCACCCCTTGGCCGGCAGGTCGGAAAGGTAAACTACAGCGTCTTCTTGCGTTTTTTGTGCAGGATATACATGACCTTGCTCATCAAGAAGCCCATCACCCTCAAAATCACGGATGTGAACAATTTCGTTTGAATTGAAACCTTTGGTATTAATAACGGTTATACCTCCATCAAGAGGAAAGAGCTTTTTAAGCCGTTGATTAATCAGCTGAGTTCCTTCTTTTCTTACTTGCGCATACTCTTTTTTAGTTGTTTCGTATACTGCATGAATAGAGGTTCCCGGCAAAATATCATGAAATTGGTTAATGAGAATGGTTTTCCATAAAAATTCGATTTCTGTTTTGGGGTAGGGGAGCCATTCTTCGGCAAGAACAGCGAGGGTTTCTAAATCCATCATACCAATTTCTGATTTGCGGTTAGAGCGTTTGTTTCGTCCCATAGATGTTAAGGTGCCGCGATGGTATTCAAAGTACAATTCACCTTCCCATAGAGGCAGGCGACGGTTGTCTTTTACCCGTTCTTCAAGCTCTTCAAAATAAGTGCGCGCAAACACTTGGCGTACTTTTGGCAGACCAATGATGCCATGTTCCATCCTGTCGCTAGTTTCAAGCATTTGGCGGGTGGGACCGCCGCCGCCATCACCATAGCCATAAGATATGAGAACGTCATTGTTGATGTCTTTATTTTGATAGCGATTCCAAGCGCCCATGAGGGCATCGGGATGTAACTGCGCGTTATAAGTTGTGTAAAAGCTTTTGGTTTCATCTTGTCCTACACCTGGGGTAGAGATAAAGTGAGTCAATACTTCAGAGCCATCAATGCCCCGCCAAACAAAAGTATCGTAGGGGAATTTATTAAACTGGTTCCATGAAATTTTGGTGGTCATAAAATAATCTGTTTCACAAATTTTCATGATTTGCGGTAAATTGCCTGTGTACCCAAAAACATCAGGCAACCACAAAACACGATTATCTTTATCAAACTCTTCCTGAAAGAACTTTTTTCCGTATAGAAACTGGCGAATTAAGCTTTCTCCGCTCGTTAAGTTTGTGTCCATTTCAAGCCAGGTGCTGCCTTCTACTTCCCAGCGCCCTTCTTGCACCCGTTTTTTCACCTGATCATAAAGCTCAGGGTACCGCTCTTTAAGGAAAGCATACAGTTGTGGCTGGCTGGACATGAATAGGTAGTTGGGGTATTCTTCCATCAATCTAAGTACAGTGGCAAAGCTGCGGGCTGTCTTTTCCCGTGTTTGCTTAACAGTCCACCACCAGGCAACGTCAAGGTGGGTATGGCCTATGCAGCTGGCAATTACATCGTCATGGCCCCCTAAGCTTTCGTACAAGTGTTTCTGAATATACTTTCTGGCTTCTTTGACGGACCGCATATAATTGTCAGAATAAGGCACTCGTAAATCGAGTAAATTAATGGTGTCGTTCATCACTTTTTCAAGCTTCAGTCTTGCCTGTGATTCCTTTTCAAGCCGCCTAAAAGCTTGAAGCGGAACCTGCAGATCCCAATACAGCCCATTTAGTTCTGAATCCAGTTCGCGCATTTCAACCAATAAACGAAATTCACTGTGCAGAGTGCCGGTATAAGCTTGCAAATCAATTTGGAAGCTTTGTCCTGCTAATGCGTTTTTTGTAAGAAGTACCTCGCGATGATTGGTGTCTATTCCCTGATATGGAACTCCATCAACAAAAATTAAAAACTGCGGATTTTTTGAATCGTCCCATTCATCAACCTGGTTTTTTATCTTTAGCCATAAAGGTTTGTGAGCAAAACTATCAGGAACTGTGATATTGGTCCTGAACCAGTAATGTTTATCCGGTCCATACCAATGCATGGTGGCAGAATCAAAGTTTTCCCAAGGCGAAGGAGCATTATCCGCATCTTTGGGGTAGACAAAAAAGCCCTCTTTCATCTGCCAGCTTTTGATGGCTATACGCTGTTTCATAGTATATTTTATCAACTCATCACAAATCACTTGGATTCGTCTGTCTAAAAAAGGCATCATGTCCATTCTTCTCCTTGTTTCAAATTCGATAAAAACTCGTATAGAATAATTTATAATGAGTGCAATTTCAGGTGTTCCAGCAAAAGATTAACTGTCGTAAAGGCTAAACCGGTTACGGTGTCAGCACAGCCATAATATAGTGCTAAACGCCCAGTATCACCATCGACAAGCAGGCCCACAGGAAAGGTAACGTTGGGAACATCGCCTACACATTCATATTGTTCATAAGGGGCTAAAATATAATCTTTACTTCGGGTAATTACTTTCCATGGTTCATCTAAATCATGTAGTGAAACGCCCATTCGATACACAAAACCATTACATGTTGTGATAACGCCATGATAGATTAACAGCCAACCTTCGCTGGTTTCAACAGGGGAAGGCCCGGCTCCAATCTTTGTCGATTGCCATGCCGATGTATTTCCCGGTATTGTTCCCATGACAAACCGGTGTTTACCCCAGAATTTCATGTCTTTAGATTGGCTGATAAAAATGTCGCCAAAGGGCGTGTGCCCATTATCCGATGGGCGGGATAACATCATGTAATATCCATTGATTTTTCGAGGGAAGAGAACACCGTTTCGGTTAAACGGGAGAAAAGCGTTTTCAAGCTGTGTAAAATGCTCAAAATCTTCCGTTACCGCAACACCAATTGTTGGACCATGGTAACCGTTGCACCATGTAATATAGTATTTGTTATCGATCAGAGTGATGCGGGGATCATAACGATATTCTTTACGGAGAATTTCCGGCTCTTTTCCGACAAACTGTATTGGTTCATCGTCTATTATCCAGTTGATTCCATCTTTACTGAAGCCGCGAAAAATATCCATGGAAATTGACCTGCTGTCACAACGAAAAACGCCGGCAAAACCATCTCTAAAAGGGGTAACAGCGCTGTTAAAGACACTGTTAGAAACACGGTTACCATCTCTTCCGATGATAGGGTTTTTTGAGTACCTCCACATGACTTCTGTAGAGCTCACAGGGCGGTTTTCCCAAGGTATATTTTGAAGGTGAGGGGCAAATACTTTGGTCATTTGTATTTCTCCTTTTTTGATGTACCTATCCTATCATATCGCTACCAATAAAGTAAAGATTAAAGATGAGAGGGTTTTAACGGTTGAATTACGACAGAAAACACTATATAATATATGTATTAATCTAAGAGGAGGTTATTACGATGGAGTTTAAGTTAAAGAATGACTTAGGCACTATTTTTATTTCTGAAGAAGTTATGCTAAAAGTCGTAGGCTATGCTGCACTCGAATGTTATGGCATTGTTGCTATGAGTTCAAAGAGAGCTAAAGACGGTCTGGTCGAATGGCTGGGGCGTGAAAATCTATCCAAAGGCGTCCAAATTCGTGAGGTAGATGGCAAGCTGGATGTTGATTTATATATCGTTGTTGAGTATGGCATCAGTGTAACTGCTGTTTGCAATGCAATTAAGGAAGTAGTCAAATATAAATTAGAAAGTATGACCGGCGTTGAAGTGCGAAATGTCAACATCAACGTTGAAGGCATTCGCATTTAACGGAGGATGAAAACATTGATAAAAGTTCAAACCATTGATGCGGTACTTTTTCGTGAAATGGTCAATGCCGCAGCTGCGCTGCTTGAAAAAAATAAGGATGCGGTCAACGCTCTAAATGTTTTCCCTGTTCCAGACGGGGATACTGGTACCAACATGTCCATGACGATGATGTCTGCAGTCAAAGAGATCAATGCAAAAGAATGCATCACCGCCAGTGATGCTGTTGCTGCGGTGGCAAAGGGCGCCCTGCGCGGCGCCAGGGGAAATAGCGGTGTTATTTTGTCCCAGCTTTTTCGCGGATTTTCAAAATCCTTAGCTGGAGTGGAAGTTATTACACCGCTTAACTTTGCCCAAGCCATGATAAAAAGCGCGGAATCCGCCTACAAGGCAGTTATGAAGCCTCGGGAGGGTACCATCCTAACCGTTGCAAGGGTGATTGCTGAAGAGGCTTTAAAGCAAGCCCAGTCAGCGCCGGAAGACTATGATGCCTTGTTTAAGGTGATCCTTTCAAGCGGTGAAGCCATTCTTGCTAAAACACAGGAAATGCTTCCTGCTCTTAAGCAGGCCGGCGTTGTCGATGCGGGCGGAAGAGGCCTACTGATTATTTATGCCGGTTATGCCGCTGTATTGCGCGGAGAAGCAGTTGACGATGCCTTGATTGATATGTCCAGAGATGTTTTGGGTGCAGAAGGCGAGCTTTCGGCTGATGATTCAAGCTATGGATACAGTGTTTCCTATGCTTTGGCCTATCAGGCATCAGACGCTTTTGAAGCGGATATTTCCGGCTTGCGCAGGCATTTACAGCGCATTGGCGATACCGTTCGTGTCCAGGATGATATGTTCCCCATGCTTGTTCAGGTATGTACCGATGACCCCGGCAAGGCGCTTCAATATGGCTATGCCTTAGGCCCTATTTTGGATATTGATGTTAAAAATCTTCATGTGACACAAGAAAGTCTGGCTAAGCAGCAGGAAATGAAAAAATATGGCTTTGTGTCCGTTTCGCTGGGCGATGGTTTCCGCGCTATTTTCAAGGATTTGGGTATTGACCAAATTGTTGATGGTGGGCAGACTATGAACCCCAGCATTGAAGATTTGGAACAGGCAATTAATGCTACCCATGCAGAGAATATTTTTGTTATGCCCAACAACAGCAATATATTCCTGGCCGCTAAGGAAGCTGCGGAGCTTTCTGGAAAGAATGTATGCGTTCTTCCCACTAAAAACGTAGCCATGGCCATTGCCGCTATTATTGCTTTTGAAGAAGACCTCGACCTTCCAACCAACCAAGAAAGAATGAATGAGGCTGCGGAACGTGTACGCACGGGAACCATTACATTTGCTGTTCGTGACAGTGAGTTTGAAGGCTTGCATATCACCGAGGGTAGTATTATCGGCTTAAATAATGGCCAGGTAACGGTTTGTACCGACTCTAAAGAAGCGGCTGCCCTTGAACTTATGCAGCAAATCGTAACCGATAATGATAGCGTTATTACTGTCTATTACGGGCAAGATACTCAAGAAGAAGAGGCGGAAGCGCTGGGGGAAGTGATCGCTCAGTCTTTTGAACACTGTGATGTAGATGTACAAAACGGTGGCCAGCCGCTATACTACTATCTATTAAGCGTAGAATAAGCTTCGGGAGTAATTTTTTGGAGCTATCAGACATTAAAGGTCTAGGGAAAAACCGCCTTCAAGCTTTGCAGAAGGCGGGTATTCTTAATGTACGGGATTTATTAAACTTTTTGCCTGTAAACTATGACGATTGCACCAAAGAAACTCCTATCAAGGATATTCAGGTTGGCCAAGCATGCTGTTTCCAAGGTAAGATCCTTAATTCACCATCCGTTCGCTATTTTGGCAAGCTTTCAATGGCTAATATTAAGCTGGATGATGGAACAGCCGTTGTACCTGTCGTATGGTTTAATCAGCCATGGATGAGAAATCAGCTCTCTTTGGGTAAAACTATTCGACTTTTCGGACGTTTAACTGAGAAAAACGGAAAAGCCTCGGTTGTCAATCCCAAAATGGTTGAAGAAACGAAAATTTATCCCCGTTATGCAAGCATCTCAGGTATTCCGCAAAAGGTGTTTGTATCTGCAATTGACCAGTGTTTTTCACAAATTGATCAATTGTTTGTTGATTATTTGCCCTACGAATTACGGACCAAGTATTCTTTGATGGAACTTTCACAGGCCATTGGTCTGGCTCACAGACCCAATCAAATGGAGCGCTTGATTGAAGCAGCCAGGCGTATAGGATTCAGCAAACTATTGAGCTATTTGTTGGCTGTCAAGGCTGCAAGAGGCGATAAGCAAAAGGGCATTGTTTTTCGTATATCCGAGGAGGAGAAGAACACCTTTATCCAAGGTTTACCGTTTGCCTTGACTCAAGCACAAAAGGAAGCCATTCAAAGAATTCGAACAGACTTATTGTCAGGAACGGCCATGAATCGCTTAGTTCAAGGAGACGTGGGTTCCGGTAAGACCGTCGTAGCGCTGGATGCTGCTTATCAATGCGCTTTAAGCGGCTACCAAAGCGCCCTGATGGCTCCAACTGAAATGCTTGCTCATCAGCACATGAAAACTGCAGAGAAGTTATTTAGTCCCTTGGACATCCGCTGTGGTCTTTTGCTAGGCTCCATGAAAGCGGCACAAAAAAGAGAAGCGATGGAAAAGATTCAGTCAGGTGAATGGCGGCTTGTTATTGGCACTCACGCGCTTATATCTTCCAATGTGCAGTATAAACAATTGGGGCTTGTTATTACAGATGAACAGCATCGATTTGGAGTTCGGCAGAGAAAAGACTTGGAAAACAAGGCGAACACCCTGACACCTCACACCTTGGTATTGTCTGCTACGCCTATACCCCGCACGTTAGCTTTGGTTTTATATGACGACCTTGATATTTCTATCATAGATTCGATGCCTGCGGGACGCTTGCCGGTGATTACCCGCATAGTCCCTGATGATAAGCGCCAGTCTATGTATCAATACCTTAAAGAACAAGCTTTGCTTGGTAATCAGGCTTATATTATTTGTCCCCGCTTGGATGACGGCCAAGATGACGCGACAAGCGTTAAAGAGCTGTACGATGAGCTTAGTGAGGGGACACTTAAAGGGATATCTCTCGGGATAGCTTATGGAAGCCAAAAGCCTGATGAAAAGATAAAAACACTCACTGATTTTGCTTCCGGTAAAACTTCCGTTCTTATTGCCACTACCGTTGTAGAGGTGGGTATCGATGTGTCTAATGCTACCATTATGGTCATTGAAGATGCCGACCGCTTTGGTTTATCTCAATTACATCAGCTTCGTGGCAGAGTGGGGCGAGGGCGTAAACAGAGCTGGTGTTTTCTTCTGGGCAAACCAAATGAGCGCTTGAATGCCATGGTGGAAAGTAATGACGGTTTTTTCATTGCTCAAAAAGACTTTGAAATGAGGGGGCCGGGAGACTTACTTGGCTCGCGCCAATCCGGCTTTGGTGATATCGTTACGCAGGGATATGATATACGTTTAATTGAACAAGCAAAAGAATGTACAGAGCTGCTTGCACAAAGTAAATCATTTCAAGATTCCTATTCTATTCTCACCCGACAGGCTGTAGAGCAGTACCAATCCGTAATCGAAACAACAGCTTTTAATTGAGGTAAACATGAACCGTATCTATTTAGATAATGCTGCAACCACCTGCATGGATGAGCGGGTGCTTGACAGTATGCTTCCTTTTCTGAAAAAAAAATATGGAAACCCGTCCGGTATCTACGCCACGGGACGGGAAGCAAGAAAAGCTGTTGAACATGCACGGCAGCAGGCTGCTGCTGCCCTGAATTGTAAGCCCAATGAAATATATTTTACTTCCGGCGGTACAGAAAGCGATAACTGGGCCTGTCGCTGCGGCGCCCAGGCAGGGCTAAAGCGGGGCAGGGAAATAATCACCACAGAAATTGAACATCCTGCTGTTCTTGAGTGCTTTGAACATTTGGCTTTTGAGGGGTTTGAAACCGTCCTCTTACCGGTTAATCTGTTTGGTGTTGTAGAACTAGAATCTTTTGAGGATGCTATTTCAGAAAACACAGGCTTTGTATCCATTATGATGGCAAACAATGAAATAGGTACTTTGCAGCCTGTTCAGGAGCTTGTTTCCATCGCTCGTCAACACGGCATTCTGTTTCATACTGATGCTGTACAGGCTTTTGGCTCAATCCCCATCAATCTCCAGGTATTAGAAGTGGACTTACTCTCTCTTTCTGCCCATAAGTTTCATGGCCCCAAAGGGATAGGATTGCTTTATATCAGTGAAAAAACAAAGATTGATCGATTTCACTTAGGCGGCCAACAGGAGAGAGGCTGGCGAGCAGGTACAGAAAACGTTGCCGGTATAGTTGGCATGGGTATGGCGATGCAGCTTGCCAGCGAAAGTCTTGAAAAACATTCGACTCAAATAACCAAACTACGAGATTTGCTGATAGAGCAAGTAATGCAGACAATTCCCGGGGTTCGTTTAAACGGGCATCCTACCCAAAGGCTGGCTAACAATGCGCACTTTGTCTTTGACGGTGTTTCTTCTTCCCTTTTGCTTGCTCTGCTTGATCAAAACGGCATTGCCGCATCAGCTGGATCGGCTTGTACTGCGGGTACGACCGTTCCGTCTCATGTGTTAAAAGCTATTGGGTATTCAGATGAGCAGGCCGCCAATGGCATCCGTTTGACTCTTTCTTATGACACGACCAAAGAACAGGTGAAAGAGGTGGTAGAAACTCTCGCTCACCTTGTAAATCACATCAGGAGGTACTATGACTCAGCGAATTAACGGAACGATTGACGGTATACGCCAAAGTTTTTTAGAGGAACTTGCGGAGATTTATGATTTCCAAGTAGGAAAGGATGAATTTTTGCCCGTTGAGCTTGCCTTGAGTCTGGCTGAATTTACTGTCGCTATCAACCGTGAAATTTCTGTATATATTGACCGTAATGGTAAAATTTGTGATATATCCATTGGCAAAGATACACAGGTACAATTGCCGGGCATTAATCGCCGCACAAGCGAATATGGCTTATCTAAGGTACGCTGTATCCATACCCATCCCAACGGATCTGCAAAGTTGTCGCCGGTAGATATCAGTGCTCTTCAAAGCTTGCGCTTGGATGCTATTTGTGCCGTTGGTGTGGATGAGGATGGACGGGTCACGAATATTGGTGCTGCTTTTCTAAACGGTTATGATGAATCCGACATCCCCATTGTGGAGGAAGAAAAAATTCTTCCGCTTTCAAAAATACCACAAACGTATTGGATGGAAAAAATTTTGGCTGCCGACAGTGTGATGAAGAAAGATTTTCACACCATCCAGGAAGAACAGGAACGGGTTATTCTCATCGGCATTGAAAGCGAAGAAAGTTTGGATGAACTTGCCGACCTTTGCGACACAGCAGGCGGATTGGTGGTTGGAAGGCTCCTTCAAAATAGAAGCGTAGCGGATAAAGCAACTTATTTTGGCAGTGGACGAATTGAAGAACTTGCCTTGGATGTCCAGACTCTCAGGGCAAACCTTATCATTTGTGATGACGAACTGACTGCTTCTCAAATTAGCAACATACAGCAGAGAACCGGCTGCCGTACCATTGACCGTACCGCGCTCATTTTAGACATTTTTGCCCGCCGGGCAGTAACGGCTGAGGGCAAGCTACAGGTTGAGCTTGCGCAACTCAACTATCAATCCAGCCATCTGATTGGTAAAGGTCTTGTCCTTTCTCGCTTAGGCGGCGGTATTGGTACCAGAGGACCTGGTGAAACTAAGCTTGAGGTGGACAGGCGCCGAATTCGTGATAAGGTGACAGATTTACGCTCAAGATTAAAGACCCTTGGCGAACAGCGAAAGCTCTTGCGCAAGCAGCGTACCGATAGCGGCTTGCCTGTTGTCGCATTGGTGGGTTATACTAACGTAGGCAAATCCACCATGCTTAATTTGCTTTCGGAATCTTCTGTCTTCGTGGAAAATCAGTTGTTTGCAACCCTGGATCCCGTATCTCGCAAGATTACTTTACCTGACGGCAACGAAGTGATTTTGGTAGACTCCGTCGGGTTTATCAGAAAGCTACCGACTGAGCTTGTAGAGGCTTTCAAATCCACATTAGAAGAGGCTGCCTTGGCGGATTTGCTGGTTATTGTTTCCGACGCTTCATCCGAAAGAGCTTATGAGCAGCATCAGGTGGTTCAAGAGGTTTTATTCCAATTAGGAGCTGGTGATCGGGCAAGGATTGAAGTGCTCAACAAGTGCGACCAGCCCATTACCGATCAGGCGCTGAAAATACAGGGTGCTCTTCGTGTCTCTGCAAAGAATAATACAGGGATTGACGAACTGCTATTAGCCATTGAGCAGCATTTTGCACATTTAAGGCGTCGATATGCTCTTGTTGTTCCTTTTGAGCAATATTCCTTACTCAATGAGCTGCGTGGCTGGGGAATTATTGAGGAGGAAGAGCATCGGGATACAGGTACTTATGTGGTTGTTCAGCTGGACGACGCATCCTTTGGCAAATTAAGCGCCAAGTTCCGTGGTGAAATTAAGGAGGTTTAACGCATGCTATCCAATATTATGGCTTTGCTGTTAGCCATGTTGTCCTTAGGTTCATACAGTCTTGAGGCATATGCTCAAGAAACCTTACCCGGTGGTAATCTTTTCCTGGTAAATCGCACCTATCGAGTGGACCGGTTTTATATTCCTGATGATCTGGTTGTGGTTGATGTTGAAAAGACTAATCCTGAAATCACGATGAAAAGGGAAGCGGCGGAACAACTAAAAGCATTGTTTGAAGCTGCCAATAAAGAGCAAGGATATACCCTTGTAGCCATTTCCGGCTTTCGTTCTTATGGAACGCAAGGGGCCATATATAAAAGAAAAGTGGAAAGTACTGGCAGTGAACGAAAAGCAAACCTGCGTGTTGCTCCTCCGGGTTCAAGCGAACATCAACTTGGTCTGGCGATGGATCTTGGCAGAAAAGGTGGAACAGGTTTAAATGAAAGCTTTGGTGACACTCCTGAAGGCCAGTGGGTTGCCCAAAACGCCCATCGTTTTGGCTATATTATACGCTATCAAAAGGGATGGACGGAGATAACCGGGTATGCGTATGAACCGTGGCATATTCGATATGTTGGTGTTGAACATGCATCGCGAATCTTTACGCTGAACATCCCGCTTGAGCATTACGTTGAACAAATTTTTGAAGCGAAAAAGCAAAGTCTTTTACAACAATCTTTGGTGGTCAATCAATGAAACGAGTATTTTTATTATTAACGATATTTCTTTCTCTTACAGTAAACAGCTTGGCTACAACTTTTCCCGATTGGACCTATGCTATTGATCCTTTGGTTTTAGAGGATGTGCATGATTTCTTGGTTCTGACGACCAAGGAAACGCTTTTAGATATTAGTTACGTTCCACAGGATCTAGTCAAGGTAAATGTCAGGGCAACCAGTTCGGGTATGGAGCTGCGTCAAGATGCCGCGCTTGCCCTTGAAAGAATGTTCCAAGCCGCAGAAGATGATGGGTACAAGCTATACCTGAAAAGTGCATACCGTAGCTATCAAACACAAAAGACCATGTATGAAAACCGTTTGGAAAAATATTCCCGTGATGACGGTGTTGTTGCCTATCCGGGGTCTTCTGACCATCAAACCGGGTTGGCGGCTGATATTTTGAACTATGCCTGGACTCAACAGGATGGTATGCGGCCTGAGTTTTCACAGACCCAGGAAGCCCAGTGGATGGCAGAAAACTGCCACAAATTCGGCTTTATTTTGCGGTATATGGAAGATAAACAGGAAATTACTGGCATCATCTTTGAACCGTGGCATTTTCGCTATGTCGGGCTTGAGTGTGCGGAGTATATTATGGCAAACCATCTGTCCCTTGAAGAGTTTACACGAGAAAGCCAGCAGGCTATTGCCACTTTTGAACAACTGGGCGGGGATTTTAAGCTGTATTGTGAGGAACTAAAGCGTTTACCTCCGCCCGTGGAACTAGACGATGAGGAAGACGGGGAAGTCTCTCTCTTTTATACCTCGTCATGAAAAAAATACCAACAGTGTTATTACTTGTACTTACTTGCATTGGAGCTTTCGCCATGCAAGAAGTGCGCAGCCTTTATGAACCGGGTGGTAACTTATGTGTTGTCAACAAAGAAAATAAGTTGCGCTCTTCATTTGTTCCCAGCGATCTTATCACGCCCAATGTCGGAACACGCAAAGCAAGCTTGGAAGATAAAATAGATTTAACCAAAGAAGCAGCTGAAGCTCTTGAGAAAATGTTTTATGATGCATCGCTAAAAAAGGGTTATGTTTTATACGCTGTTTCTGGCTATCGGACTTATGGTATGCAGCAACTAAACTATAGTGCTAAAGTGCAGCAAACTGGGAGTGCCAGTGTTGCCGGCCGAACTGTTGCCCCTCCCGGCGCAAGCGAACATCAGCTTGGGCTTGCGATGGATATACAGTCCAATAAATTCAAATCGTTAAATGCAAACTTTGCTGAAACGGAGGAGGGGCAGTGGTTACTGAAAAATGCCTGTAACTATGGCTTTATCTTGCGTTATCCTAAAGACAAGAGTGAGATTACAGGTTTTGCCTATGAACCCTGGCACTACCGGTATGTAGGCATCAGCCATGCGAAAACAATAAAACAGTTGAATCTAACGTTGGAAGAATATGTAAACTTTGTAAAGAGGTTACCTGAAAGCTTGGTTCAAGAAGCCAACCATTATTTGTTGCTTGGCCTTATAAGCAAAATGCAAGCTGGGCATGAAGTGATTGTTGCCTATAACGGCTCTCTTGAAGAGCTTGAAATATTAACACAGCCTTTTCTGCCTTCCGGTTTGAGTTTTGCTTCTGCCCAGCTGTTGGATTTTCCTAAAGACGATTCTTATGACGTTCCTAGAGTTGTCGAGGATGCGGAAGTTAGTCTGTTCAACACCATGGGATTATGATTTCCTGCTCTTGAAGCAAGCCATGTAAACATGATATATTGTCAAAGGAAATGACCTTGATTAATGAAGAAAGAGAGAAGATAGAATGAAACTTTTTGTGGGATTTAAAGTAAGGGCTGCTCTAATGAAGCAGCAAAAAGGCGATATTAAGGGAGCCAAGGCGGCGTATGCGGCGCTCTATGAAGATAAGGTCATGTCGGCTGCTTACATGTTACCCTATTCACTTCTTTTGACTCGTGCAGGGGAGTATGAAAAGGCACGAGAGATTTTATTCGAAGCCCAGAAAGCTCCCGATTTAAGCTTAGAAAAAAAACAACAGCTGTACGTTAACTATGGTGCTGTACTTTGGAAGCTTGGAGATAAAGAAGGTGCTATTCGAAACTTAGAAGCGGCACATGAGAAGTATCCTTCGGGGATTATTTATCAAACACTTGGCTATTTGTACGTTGAGTATGGCGACAAAGAAAAGGCTCTTTCTTATAATGAAGAAGCTCTTGATTATGACCATGAAGACCCCATCGTTTTAGACAACATGGGGCAAACCTACTACCGTTTGCTTAATGATAAAGAGAAAGCCTTGACATATTTTAAAAAAGCCAATGAGCTTAGACCCGTTCAGATTGATACCCTGTATTTCCTTGCCAAATATGACATTGAGAGCGGAGACACTCAAGCGGCGCTTGAAAAGATTAATCAGGCCCTTTCTGGAAATTTCTCACCTCTTAATTACGCTACGGAAGATAAGCTGAATCAACTGAAAGAGCAGATTAAAGGCTAAACCATGTTATCGGGATTTACGATTGAAAACTTGCCTATGAAACTATTTCAGTTGGCTATTTATATTCCTGCTATCATGCTGGCAATGGTTTTGCATGAAATTGCCCATGGGTATGTTGCGTATCGGTGCGGCGATGAAACGGCTAAATTAGATGGTAGGTTATCTCTTAACCCGCTGAGACACATTGATCCGCTTGGTGCCTTGTTTTTGCTTATATTCCGTGTGGGTTGGGCAAAGCCTGTGCCTATTAATTTAAGGCGCCTGAGAAAACCTTTGCGCGACAGCACCTTTGTAGCACTTGCGGGTGTGACGGTTAACTTTTTGTTGTTTGTTTTTTTTACGGTTATGAGTATCTTTCTATGTAACCGACTATTTTCTCCATTTGCCATAGAAATTTATGGGCGTCCCTTTTTTCTACGAATGGATAGTTTAGGCTATATTCTACAAATATCTCCTGAGAACTATGAATATCTCGCTTCGGCTATTCAGACAAAGTGGCTGTTGCCGCTGCAAACTTTTTTTCTTTTCAGTGCTCAAATTAACCTTGGTCTGTGCTTGTTTAATATTCTTCCGTTTCCGCCGCTGGATGGGTTTCACGTGGTGAACAACATCTTTTTCAAAGGACAGTTAAACATATCTGACAAGGCGTTCATGATTATTCGAGCCCTGTTTTTTATCGTTCTTTTAACAACGGATGTAGTTGGGCAATGGCTGGCAACTATTATGCAATGGATCCAGACTGGTGTAGTGAGCGGACTTCTTTCGCTTGTTGGAGGAGTATAGTTTGTCAACGCTCACTTTACATTTAGACCAGTTTGAGGGGCCGCTTGATCTGTTGCTGTTTTTGGTTGGAAAAGCAAAAATCGATATCAAAGATATTTTCATCTCCGACATTACCGAACAGTATATAGCAGCAGTTAATGCGGCCAATACTCTGGATATGGACGATGCAAGCGATTTTATTCGCATGGCCTCAACGCTTCTGCAAATCAAAAGCCGCGCTCTTTTGCCAAGGCCGGAACCCTTGACCGAAGATGATCCCGAAGTATTGCTTATTCGACAGCTGGAAGAATATGCTGCCCTAAAAGAAGTGGCTCAGGAGATGAAGGGATTTGAAGCAGCTGCAGCTAAAATTTACGAAAAACTACCCGAAGAATACCCTTTACCGCCTCAAACCTTTGAGTTGACAGGTCTTTCCCTGGAAGGGTTAACCCTGGCCTTTGCCAATGTACTCGCAAGATTTGCTGAAAGAAATGCCTATGAAGCACTTCCCACCTCTCGCAGCATTACACGGGAAGAGTATACCGTTCCGCAGCTGATGGGAAGGATTCTTAAAGAGCTGCGACACCATAGTGTCAGCTTTGTATCACTGTTAAGCGAAGATACCGCTACCAGACAAGAGGTTGTAACGCTGTTTCTTGCCGTTCTTGAACTTTTAAGAACAGGAAAAATTGAGTGCAAGCAAAATCATACCTATGACGATATCATAATCCAAAAAACTGTTGAAGGAAGACGTTGATGGAACAATATAAATTGGTAAATATTTTGGAAGCTATATTATTTGTTGCTGGTGACCCGGTCAGCATTGAGGATTTAGCTATGAACCTACAATTGACAGAACTTGAAATCCTTCATGCAGCAGACCAATTAGAAATCCGTTATGATGAAATGCACAGTGGAATCACTTTGAAGCGGTTTGGAAATCATTTGCAGCTGGGTACGCGTTCTGACTATGCATTGTATATTGAAAACATGCTGCAGCCCGTGCAGAAACAGTCACTTTCAAGGTCCGCTCTTGAAACATTAGCAATCATTGCGTACCGCCAACCTGCAACACGCTTGGATATTGAAAAAATCAGAGGTGTCAAGTGCGATTACTCTGTACAATCCCTTCTTGCCAAGAATCTGATTGAAGAGGTGGGGCGGAGAGATACAGTCGGCAGACCTATCTTATACGGTACAACGGACCACTTTCTTTCACATTTTGGCCTAACCTCGCTTAATGAGCTTCCTGATTTACCAGAAGTACCGGACACATCTTCGGCAGATGAAAACGAAATAGAAACAGCCTCCGAAACTTAAGTCGGAGGCTATATTTTATAAGGTGATTATTTCCAGAGATTATCAGGATAAACGCCGCTGTCAGTTAGCCGTGCAAGGTTTTCTTTTACAATGGGTGTGTCTGAAGCGTTGGTTACACCAAACCAGCGGTCAGAGGAACGCAGTACTTGCACGCTGCACTTGTTTTGGTTTAATAAGCTGCCCACAACTGTTGGCAACAAGTATTCACCTTTTAAGGGGTTGGTTGCCATTGCTTCACGATAGAAAGCAGCAAAGCCTTGATCAAGATGATCAAGGTAATCGGGAGTAAAGCCCCACATGTTCATCGACACAACATCATCATAAGATAAGCGATGATAAATTTGACTATCTTCTGTATAAAGAGGACCGTCCACGCTGTTGATAATATGGAGACGCTCAACCACGCTGGTTAGCTTTCCTTCGTCGTTGATGTCACAAACACCACGGGAAACATAGCCGGACTCTGAAAGGGTTTTGCCCAGTTCAAAACCAACCATGGAGTACTCACCGGCCTTGGGATTTCCGGTTAGATATTGGTACATGGTTTGATAGGCGGATCTTCCGTAAAAGTCATCTCCGTTAATGGTGCAGAAGGGAGCGTCAATATAGGGTTTGCAGCAAAGTACAGCGTGAGCGGTACCCCAGGGTTTAATCCGTTCAGCCGGAACTTTTAAACCTTCAGGCAGCTTATCCAGTTCTTGGAATACATATTGAACATCCATGATCTGCTCGGTTTTATGCCCAATGAAATCGCGGAAATCGTTTTCGATTTTATGGTTGATGATGAAAAGAACTCGTTCAAAGCCTGCTTTTTTAGCGTCATAAATAGAATAGTCGATTAAGCCTTCACCGTTACGGCCAAAGTGCGTCATTTGTTTAAGTCCGCCAAAACGGCTGCCAATACCCGCAGCCAAAACAACAAGAATAGGTTTTTGCATAATGTACCTCCAACCCATTGAATTTTTGTTCCTTTACCAGTATACTCTAAATTGTCTTGAAAGAAAAGTAAAGATAGGTGATATGCATGAAAAATACAGACGATTTTTTATTTGATGAAGAAACGGAACGCAAAAGAGATAGGCTTAGATTTGCTCAAGGCATGAGTGATTTTGTTGCTGTGGTTATTGGCGTTGGCTTAATTCTTTTGCTTGTGCTGTTGCTGGTTAGTTTGCTCAATTGGCTCAAAGACGATTTGTGGTTTATGTTTGGGTTTTTGTTTAAGAAATGAAGCTAGTATCTTGGAATCAATTACATGAAGACATCCTCAAGTGTACGGCTTGCTCCTTACATCAGGGAATTCAGAATAAAGTGATTGGGCAAGGCAATCAGAAAGCCAGACTCATGATTGTTGGCGAAAGCCCCGGCGCTCAAGAAGATAGGAGTGGAGTCGCCTTTATTGGCGCTGCCGGTGAATTGTTGACGAAAATGCTCGCGGCTATTGAGATTAATCGAAATGACGTTTATATATGCAACATTATCAAATGCAGACCGCCCAATAACCGAACCCCTAGTCCGTCAGAATGTGAAAGTTGCCTTCCTTTTCTCAGACAACAATTTGTTCTTGTTAAACCTCAGGTGATGTTGTTAATGGGGTCTACAGCTCTAAAGTCTATCTTATCGCCTGATTTGACCATCACGAAGTCTCGGGGAAACTGGTTTGAAAGAAAAGGTATTTGGATGCTTCCAACCTACCATCCTGCTGCTTTATTACGTGATCCGGCTAAAAAAAGAGAAGCTTGGCAGGACATGCAAATGCTGGAAGCAAAACTAAAAGAACTGGAATTACCAATTGACGTTTAACGGCCGATTAGCTATAATTATTTTAAGGAGGAATATATGGAAAACATCTTAAATTATTTGCCGTATATCATCAGCGGGTTATTAGCAGCAGGACTTTTATCGTTTGAAGTATTAATGCCCGGTTTTGGTGTGGCGGGCATTTCCGGCGGTATTCTTTTCCTGCTGGATATTATTTTACTGTTAAAAAACTATGGCGCCACCGCTGCTTTAGGTGGAACACTGGTTATCTTTGCTTTAACAGCTATTTTTTCCTTCATTTTGCTAAAAACCGGTCTAAAAAGAAAATTCAGCTCTTTGGTATTGAGCGATTCTTCAACTAAGGAAGAAGGATACCGTGTGAGCGATGATCTAGGCTCCCTTGAGGGAAAAAGCGGAACTGCATTAACAACTCTTAGGCCAAGCGGTATTGCTGTCATAGCAGAGCAAAGATACACCGTCCAGACGACGGGCGAATATATTTCTGAACAAACGCCTATTATTGTAACCAAGGTGGAGGGCGGTAAAATTTTTGTCACGAAAGAAAGGAAAGATTGAACATGTTTTTTTATCCCGAAATAACCTTAGCATTTGTTGTCATTGCTGTTGTAGCAATTGCGGTTGTCTTTTTCCGCTACGTGCCTATTGGACTATGGATTAGAGCCAGAGCGTCGGGGGTTCCGCTTACCATTGGGATGTTGATCGGTATGCGGCTTCGTAAAATTTCTCCCGTTCGTCTTGTTAATGCTCTGATTACTGCCAGCAAGGCTGGATTGAACATCAGCATGAATCAGCTGGAAAAGCATGTTTTAGCAGGTGGTAATATCGAGCGGGTTATCAAAGCTCAAATTTCTGCCCAACAGGCAGGACTTCCCTTGCAGTTTGAACAGGCCTGCGCTATTGACCTTGCGGGGCGTGATGTGTTGCAGGCTGTGCAAATGAGTGTTAACCCTAAAATCATCGAAACTCCACCAGTTTCTGCTATGGCAATTGACGGTATTGAACTGCGTGTAAAAGCTCAAGTGACAGTTCGTACAAACATTCAGCAGTTGGTTGGCGGCGCCGGAGAAGAAACCATAATTGCTCGTGTTGGCGAAGGTATTGTAACGACTATCGGCTCTTCTGTTTCTCATAAGGCTGTGCTTGAAAACCCTGACCGTATCAGCCGTACTGTTTTGGATAAGGGCTTGGATGCCGGTACAGCTTATGAGATTTTGTCCATCGATATTGCTGATGTGGATGTTGGCAGAAACATTGGTGCTCAGCTTCAAATGGACCAGGCAGAGGCAGATCGCCGCATTGCTCAAGCAAAAGCGGAAGAGCGCCGCGCTATGGCTGTAGCACACGAGCAGGAAATGAAGGCAGCGGTTCAGGAAATGCGCGCGAAAGTTGTACAGGCAGAAGCCGAAGTACCCCTTGCTATGGCGGACGCTTTGCGCTCCGGCAAACTTGGTGTGATGGACTACTATCAGCTCCAAAATATCATGGCCGATACATTCATGCGAGAAGGTATTTCCAAGGCTGCAGAAGCTCAAGATCCAAAGAAACTGTCTGACCAAGAATTATAAGTAATTAACATGGGAAGAATTATTGTTATATACCTTATTCTTGGCATTGTTTCAAAGATTTTAGATGTCAAAAAGAAACAAGCTGCCACAAAAGGTTCAGGTTCTCCATCGACTAAGGAGAAGACTCGACCGTTAAAGTCGCAACCAACAGGGGATGTCAAACAAACTGTAGAGTCTGTCTTTTCTGTTGAGAAAACGGATACAAGAGAAGAAGCGCCACAAAGAGTATTTCAGTCTCTTGAAAGTGTATTTACAGAATCTTCCGTTCAGCAGGGTTTTGAACAAAGGAAAGGCTTTGAATCATCTCCTGTTAAGCGACGAGTACAAAAAACAGCTTCCTCACAAACGAAGGGCTATGAGAATAAAATGGCTCAAGCTGTGTTGCAAGGCGTAGTTTGGCAAGAAATACTCTCTAAACCCAAAGGACTTCAGGTTGGTTTCCGGCCTAAAAAATAGGAAAATACAGCACGCCATCAGCGTGCTGATTTAATATAGGATGGAGGAGAATTCCATGACGTTTTCGTTCGACAAGCTCAGTAACCCACTCTATTACCAGGAAAATGTGTTGCCGCCTCATTCCGACCATGCTTTTTATGCAAACAAGGAAGAAATGGCTGCAGGTAAATCAAGCCTGGTGTATTCCCTCAATGGTATATGGCAATTTGCCTTGCCATCAATGAGGAACAGGTAATTCCCGGGTTTGAATCAAAGGAATATTCTTGTAAAAACTGGTCCAAGATTGTTGTTCCTGCACACATTCAACTGGAAGGCTATGGCATTCCGCAGTACACCAACGTTCAGTATCCTTGGGATGGATGCGAGGAAGTTGATTTGGGCCATGCTCCAAAGGATTTTAACCCTGTCGCTTGCTATGCGAAGTACTTTTATTTACCTTTCAATTTCGAAGGCAAAAGAGTTTTTATCTCCTTGCAGGGTGCGGAAAGCTGTGTAGCTCTTTGGCTCAATGGACATTACGTGGGCTTTACCGGAGATTCATTTACCGGGCATGATTTTGAACTGACGTCTTATTTGGTGGAAGGTGAAAACAAACTGGCTCTGCGTGTATACAAATGGTGTTCCGGCAGCTGGATGGAAGACCAGGACTTTATACGCTTCAGTGGCTTGTTCCGGGATGTTTATCTCTATGTGGCGCCGGAAATGCATGTGTTTGATCTGAAGCTTGATACCATGCTTGATGAAAACTATCAACACGCTACCGTATCTGGACAAATCACCTTGCTTGAAGAAAGTAAAGGCACGCTGGATATCCAGCTGCTATATGATGAGGAGAATATTCAATCTTTAGAAATTACAGTTGATGGGAAGGCAGTTTCTTTCCAAATAGAAGTAAAGGACGCTCGTCTTTGGTCTGCTGAAGTCCCTAACCTCTACACGCTCGAAGTTGTTCTCAAAAACCTAAAGGGACAGGTTGTTGAAGCCATTGATTCTTATGTAGGCATAAGAGAGTTTAAGCTGATTGATAAAATCATGTGCATCAACGGTAAGCGCATTATATTCAAGGGAGTCAACCGCCATGACTACACTGCAGCCAATGGCCGTGTTGTGACCGAAGAGGATGCTCGCAGAGACCTTATCATCATGAAGCGCAACAACATCAATGCTGTTAGAACCAGCCATTATCCCAATAATTCATTCTTGTGTCGCCTGTGTGATGAACTTGGTTTGTACGTGATTGACGAAGCCAACCTTGAAACTCATGGCGTTTGGGAACAGGTAATGACTCAGGGCAAAGATATCGATTTTGCTATCCCAGGCAACCATATGGAATGGTGGCCCATGCTCAAAAGCAGGGTAGACTCTGTCTATCACAGAGATAAGAATCATCCAAGCATCTTAATCTGGAGCTGCGGCAATGAGGCTTTTGGCGGCGAAGTGATTTATAAGATGAGCGACCGTTTCAGGGAGCTTGACCCAAGCCGTTTGGTTCACTATGAAGGTATCCGCCAGGATATGCGCTATCCTGATTCAAGCGATATGATGAGCCATATGTATACGCCAGCCTTGGAAGTAGAGGAGTACCTAAAAGAAAACAGGGAAAAGCCCTTTATCCTTTGTGAGTACACCCACTCGATGAGCAACTCTAACGGTGCTATGCACTGGTATACCAAGCTTGCCTACCGTGAACCCCTATATCAAGGCGGTTTTATATGGGATTTCATCGATCAATCCTTGATTATGAAAGGATTTGACGGCAAAGATGTTATGCTTTTCGGTGGTGACTTTGGTGACCGGCCTAATGACGATGTTTTCTGCGGCAACGGCATCGTTTTTGGTGATGGAAGCCCAACGCCCAAATTACAGGAAATTAAATACAACTATCAAGACATATTTGTAAAAGCCAATGAAAAGGAAATCGAAGTAACAAACCATAGTTTGTTTTTAAATACTTCGGTATATTCTTGTAGTGTTTCTTTACTGCGGAACGGACATTTAGTTAGAACATCTAATCTTTGCACCGATGTGCCCGCTGGTGAGAAACGTACTTATCCTTTACCTTTTGCCCTTTCCAGTGAGCCGGGTGAATATTGTGTTCAGGTTTCATTTGCCTTGCGCAAAGGCAATTCTTGGGCGCAATGTGGCTATGAAGTGGCTTTTGGACAAGGTGTTTTTGAAGTAGCCAATGCTGCCAAGCAAGCGACTGTCAAACATGTACCTCTTCGTCTTGTTCGCGGCGCCTTTAATACCGGTATAGTTGGCGACCACTTCTCTGTTTTGTTTAGCAATGCTCAAGGCGGCTTAACTTCCTATCGATTCGGCGATAGGGAATTACTTAAATCAATGCCGCGCCCGACTTTCTGGCGCGCGCCCATTGATAACGACACTGGCAATGGAATGCCGGCAAGATATGGCCAGTGGAATCTAGCTTCGATGTATGTGGCAAATAAATTGGCTCAAACTGAGCCTGCGCGTAGCCAAGCCAAACAGCTTGAAGATGGTTCCATTGAAATGTCTTTTATTTACGGTTTGCCCACGAAACCTTTTGCTGAATGTTCTGTTACTTATAGGGTTTATCCTTCAGGGGAAGTAAGCGTTAAGCAAAGCTATGTCCCGGTTGAGGGCTTAACCAAAATGCCTTTATTCGGCTGGCAATTGACCATGGACTCTGATTTTAACCATGTTCGTTACTATGGCATGGGTCCGGAAGAAAACTATGTTGACCGCAAGGAAGGCGCCAGACTCGGCATCTTTGATACCACCCCTCAGGACAATTTAACGCGCTATATCAGGCCCCAGGAATGCGGAAACCGTGTAGGCGTGCGTTGGGCAGAGGTGACCGATAAGAAAGGCAGAGGCCTTAGGTTCACTGCTGATGGGGACCCCTTTGAGCTGGGTGTCCTGCCTTATACAGCGCATGAAATGGAAAATGCTCGCCATCCCAATGAATTACCTCCCGTTTATCAGACGGTTGTACGTCTAGCATCCAAGCAAATGGGTGTTGGTGGAGATGATAGCTGGGGAGCCCGTACCCATGATGAATACCTACTCGACGTGTCTAAGCCCCTGCATCTTTCCTTTACTTTCTGCGGTATAACCCAAAGAACAATCAAAT
>CAYFTJ010000001.1:0-131509 GCA_964346155.1 uncultured Oscillospiraceae bacterium | reverse complement strand
ACGCATAAATTGCTAGGATGAGCTAAAGATGCCTGAGGCCATACGGAAACTCAAGGTTTGATGGCATTGACGAAAATACGCTAAAGTCCTATAATAGGTGTGCTTTGAAGGGAAAAACTTCGGGAGGAAGCGTTGAAGAGAGAGGGCCCTTGGCTGAAAGCCCTTACGTATTCGTCGGAGGGGACAACCCTGAGCATCCATTCGGCGTAGAACTGCGTTAAAGTTTGAGCGGCACTTTTTTAGTGCAAGCTGGGTGGCACCGCGAGCAATCGTCCCATGCAGGTAGAGCATGGGCGTTATTTTTAGGAGGAAAAATGATTCAAGCACCAAAAGGTACAAAAGACGTTTTACCACAGGACAGTTATTTATGGCAGTGGATTGAACAGGAAATGCGGGATATAGCAGCAAAGGCCGGTTACCGGGAGATTCGTACGCCTGTATTTGAACATACCGAACTATTTCTTCGTGGTGTCGGAGATACGACCGACATTGTACAAAAGGAAATGTACACCTTCGAAGACAAGGGTAAGCGTTCCATTACCTTAAAACCGGAAGGAACAGCTGGTGTGGTGCGTGCGGTTATAGAAAACAGACTGTATGCCGATACCTTACCTGTTAAAGCCTATTATTTAAATTGCCCTATTTTCCGTTATGAAAATCCTCAATCCGGAAGGTTGCGCGAGCATCATCAATTTGGAATGGAGTTTTTTGGTTCCCAATCGCCCACGGCTGATGCTGAACTGATTATTATTCTGCTCACACTATTAAAGCGGCTTGGTTTAAAGAACCTAGTGGTTCACATGAACTCAAATGGCTGCGAAAAGTGCCGTCCTAACTATCATGAGGCCTTACGCGCGTATTTGAAGCCCAATGAAAACAAGCTTTGTGACGTGTGCAAAACCCGTATTGACCGCAATCCCTTGCGTGTACTGGATTGTAAAGTAGATGCCGACAAACCAGAGGTTAAAAATGCCCCTGTCATGCTTGAATATCTTTGCGAAGAATGCGATGAGCACTTCCAGAGTTTAAAGGCCATTCTGGACCAAATGGAAGTACCTTATACCATTGATACCCGTATTGTCAGAGGCCTTGATTATTACACCAAAACCGTTTTTGAAATCACCATGCAAACTGAGGGACGTGAGCTGGCGCTTTGTGGAGGCGGGCGTTACGATAATTTGGTAAGCGAACTGGACGGCCCTAAAATACCGGCCGTTGGGTTTGGTTTAGGTACTGAACGGATTATTATCGAAATGCAAAACCAAAACATTGTTCCTGAAGCTCCGGCAGTTATAGATGTTTTTGTATGCAGCCTTCAAAATCAAGACAGGCAAGAGGCTTTCCATTTGTCGCAATCCTTACGTACGGCCGGTTTCAAAGCCGATTCGGATCACATGAACCGTAGTTTAAAGGCTCAGTTCAAATATGCCGACAAAGTTGGAAGCCGACACGTAGTTATTGTCGGTGGTGACGAAGAAACAAGGGGAGCTGTTGCCGTTCGCAACATGCAAACCAAGGAACAAACAGAAGTAACTAAAGATAATCTAATTCAATTTTTAATAGAGAAAGGAAATTAACATGGCGGAATTTTTAGATGGATGGAAGCGCAGTTGTATGTGCGCTGAACTAACTGAGGAGTCAGTAGGCAAAAAAGTAATCCTCATGGGCTGGGTGCAACGCACCCGCAACATGGGCGGGATTATCTTTGTTTGGCTGCGTGACCGCTCCGGTATTGTGCAAGTGGTATTTAATTCTGATACTTTAGATGAAGCAGCTTATAAAGTTGGCGTTGATGTACGTTCGGAATATGTTTTGGCCCTTCGCGGAACGGTACAAAAAAGGGATGAAGGCGCTGTCAATCAAAGCTTAAAAACCGGCACAATTGAAGTGATTGTGGAAGAAGCCCGTATTCTGAATGCTGCGGAAACTCCGCCAATTTACATTGATGACAACGCCAAAGATAATGAGGCTGTCCGATTGAAGTATCGCTATCTTGATTTGCGCAAGCCCAGTCTCCAGTCTACTTTGATGACCCGCTCCAAGGTGATTAACACCATCCGCAACTATATGGATGGTTTAGGGTTTGTTGAAGTTGAGACCCCAATTCTGTCCAAGTCCACACCTGAAGGGGCCCGTGACTTCCTGGTACCCAGCCGGCTGCACAGAGGTACTTTTTACGCTTTGCCGCAAAGCCCTCAGATTTATAAACAATTATTAATGGTCGGCGGTATGGACAAGTACTACCAGGTGGCCCGCTGCTTCCGTGACGAAGACAGCCGCGCAGACAGGCAGCCCGAATTTTCTCAGCTGGACGTTGAAATGTCTTTTGTTGAACCGGAAGACGTGCAAACCGTCATTGAAGGAAGTTTCCAAAAAGTATTTGAGGTCGTCAAAGGCATTGACGTTCCCTTGCCGCTCAAGCGCATTACTTGGAAAGAAGCTATGGCCAACTATGGCAGTGACAAACCGGACACCCGCTTTGATATGACCATTCATGATGTAACGGAAACTGTAAAAGACTGCGGATTCTCGGTATTTGAACAAAGCGCTCAACAACCAGGCGGAATGGTTTGTGCTATTGTTGCAAAAAGTGCAGCCGAAGAAATGTCTCGCAAGAATATTGATGCCTTGGTTGAATTCGTCAAAACTTACCATGTTAAGGGCCTTGCCTGGTATGGCATTCAGCCTGATGGTTCCATTCGCTCTTCATTTGCAAAGTTCTTATCAGATGGTAAGGCCGAACAGCTTTCACAGCAACTGAACTTACAGCAAGGGGATATGGCTTTCTTTATCGCTGAAAAGAAGATTACTGCCTTAACAGCAATGGGACAGCTTCGTTTGAAGCTGGGGCATCAACTTAACTTAATTGATAAGGATCGTTATGATTTGCTATGGGTCACCGAATTCCCACTATTGGAGTGGAATGAAGAAAATCAGCGATATGTTGCTGCCCACCATCCCTTTACTTCGCCTATGAATGAGGACTTTGACCTGATGGAAGACCATCCCGAAAAGGTACGCGCCAAGTCTTATGACCTTGTTATTAACGGCATTGAAATGGGTTCCGGTTCCATTCGTATTCACGCAAGCGATTTGCAGGAAAAAATGTTTGGTTTGCTTGGCTTTACGCATGAAGAGGCCTGGGAACGCTTTGGTTTCTTGCTGGAAGCCTTTAAGTATGGCACGCCGCCGCATGGTGGCTTCGCTTATGGCATTGACCGTCTGCTGATGGTGCTTACAGGTGCTGAAAGTTTACGTGATGTTCTTGCTTTCCCCAAAGTGCAAAATGCCTCAGACCTGATGATGGACACTCCCTCCAAGGTAGATCCCGCTCAGCTCAAGCAGCTCAATATCGCGTCTATATAAGGTTGGGCTCTTTCGTTGCAAACATTTCATCGATTTGATATAATCTAACAAAATAGGAGGTGTAATTTATGGCCAAAAAAGAAGAAAATGTCGCCATGACCACTGAGAATCTGTCATCGGACGGTGGCGCTATTACCTATGCTAATGAAGTGATCGCCATCATTGCCGGTGTTGCGGCAAGTGAAATCAAAGGTTTGGCCGGTATGGTTACAACCGGTGGTTTGGGCGAAATGATTGGTAGGAATCGTAATATTACCCGTGGCGTTAAGGTAGAAGTTGGTTCAGAAGAAACTTCTGTCGACTTATATGTCATGATTGAATACGGTCAGCCCATCCAAAAGGTTGCCAGGGAAGTACAGGAAAATGTACGTAAGAACATTGAAGCAATGACCGGACTACATGTAGTCAGGGTTGATGTTCACGTGCAAGGTGTTAGCTTTGAAAAAGAAAGACAGGAAGCTCAACAGACTCTTTCTTCCGCTCAAATGCCTGTGCTCAATGCCCCTGAGAATCAGCTAGAAACGACTGATGACCAGGTTGAAGGTGAAAAGAAAGGATCTTCAACCCGCAAATCAGCTAAAAACAAGAAAAAGGCTGAAGAGGAGCAAGCAGAATGAAGACGGAAAAGTGTAAAAAGTTTGTGGAAAACTTTAAAAGCGACACTAGTGTTCGTGGCATCACTTTAGCTGCCGTCTTTGGCGCAACTGCAGTTCTTATGTTGCTTTTTGGTTTTTGGCGTGTCCTTTTTGTCTTCTTTATGGTTGCTTTGGGATATTTCTTGGGAACCGGTGTTATAAAGGCTGAGGTAAACAAAGTTGTGCCTCACCAAGAGAAGGTTATTTTCACCAAAGAAGATATGGATAAAGTTAATGCTGTTTTAAAAGATAACAGTGCAAAAGTAAGCGAAAAACCAGCCGACGAGAGCAAACAATAAGGGAGGCGTAATGTCCAGAACCGGCGTTAGGCGTGCTGCTATGCAGCTTATTTATGCCCACTATCTTGGCGGTGGCGGTGATTCGGAAAACCTCCTTCAGCTTTTGGATTACTCAAACGAGGAGGAGGATTTTGACAGGGTAGAACCTCTTGTGCAAGAGGTGTTGCTTCATAAGGCAGAGCTGGAAGAGATTATTTCTTCCTACAGCCAGCAAAGGGCGCTGGAGCGAATCCCTTATATTTCAAGATCTATCTTGCTGTTGGCCCTATATGAATTATTGTACCAACCGCTACCTGATACGTCAGAGGCCGTTGTTATTTCACAGGCTGTAGAACTTGCAAAACGATATGCTCTACAGACTGACGCAAGGTTCATCAACGGCGTCTTGGGTGCCTTTGAAAAAGATCGAGCCCATGTATAAGGCTTTTTTAGGAATTGATACCAGTGCCTATACCACTTCATGCGCAGCTGTAGATGAGCGTGGGGAGCTCCTTGCCTCGTGCAGGCAACTGCTTCCGGTTAACTTAGGGCAGAGGGGACTTAGACAAAGTGAGGCGGTATTTTCTCATATTCGCCAGCTTCCTTCTGTTTTTGAGGATTTACAATCACAAATTGCCGCACATTCTGTTGCGGCAATTTGTGTATCCAATCAGCCGGTGGATGGGGAAGATTCTTATATGCCTGTGTTTCAGGTAGGAACAGCCTTTGCGAAAACCCTTGCCCTTGCCTTGCAAGTGCCGCTTTATACAACCACCCATCAAAAAGGGCACTTGGCGGCTGCTTTGTTTGGAAACGAAAGCCTTGGCCCTCCGTATACCTTTATCCATCTATCCGGAGGAACAACGGATTTTATTTCTGTTGATGCGCAGGGAAACCTACAAACGTTTGCTTTTTCCCAAGATCTTCATGTGGGCCAGGTGGTTGACCGTGTTGGCGTTGCTTTATCGCTTCCTTTTCCTTCCGGAGTACATTTGGAAAAACTAACTGAAGGTTATCAGGCGACCGGCAAATATCCTTCAATCGTTCAAAACGGTAATTGTTGTTTTTCCGGTGTAGAGGCACAAGCAATGCGCGATATAAAACAAGGTAAAATGGAAGCCGGACAGGTAGCAATTGAGGTGTACGATGTGATAGCTCGATCCATATTCAAAGTGCTAAACTATCATTCCTTGCCAAGCTCTAGAGTCTTGGTGGCCGGTGGCGTTGCGTCGTCTTCTCTATTACGAGACATGTTGCAAAAAAGAATTCAGGCCAAGCGTCTACCTTTTCAATTCTATTTTGGAAAACCGTCATTATCAGGCGATAATGCTGCGGGCGTTGCGCGAATCGGACAAGAAATTTGGGAGGCATCCAAATGACAGCAAAAATCATCAGCGGTAAACTGTTATCTGAACGATTGCTTGAACAACAGATTCAAGAAGCAAATAGACTTGCTTCTTGCGGCATTCGCCCCAGTTTGGTTGTTTTGCTAATTGGCAATGATCCAGCAAGTGCTATCTATGTGAGGAATAAACAAAAGGCCTGTGAGATAATTGGAATTAAATCTCAGTCTTTTCGGCTTCCTGAGGATATTGATCAGGATGAAGTGCTGGACTTAATATCAAAGTTTAATAAAGACCCATCCGTTCACGGCATACTTGTTCAACTTCCTTTGCCCAAACATCTTGATGAACCGACTATCCTCCAGCATATTTTACCTGAAAAAGATGTTGATGGTTTTCACACCATCAATGCCGGTTTACTTTTTCAGGGACAGGCGAATGTCCTGCCTTGCACTCCCAAGGGTATCCTTTATATGTTGAAATCCGAAGCAATAGAATTGACTGGCAAGCACGCAGTTGTTATCGGACGATCCAATATTGTCGGAAACCCCATGGCAATGTTGCTGCTGCAAGAAAATTGTACCGTAACAATTTGTCACTCACGCACAACCAATCTGAAAGAAATAACTCGCCAGGCCGATATTTTGGTTGTAGCGATTGGCAAACCAAACTTCGTGACCGGCGATATGGTTAAAAAAGGGGCTGTGGTGGTAGATGTAGGTATTAATCGTCTGGACAGCAAAGTGGTTGGTGATGTGGAGATAGCTTCCGTTTCTCAAGTTGCATCTTACATTACGCCTGTTCCCGGCGGTGTGGGTAAACTAACCATCAGCATGTTGATGCAAAATACTTTGGAGGCTGCATGGAAAGCAGGGCGATAACTGTTTCGAAACTAAACGAATATGTAAGGCGCTCTCTTGCCGCGGATCCCTTTTTACAAAATATCCGATTAGTTGGTGAAATTAGCAACTTTAAGTGGCATAGTTCAGGCCATATGTATTTTTCCCTCAAAGACGAAAAATCTCGTGTTGATTGTGCCTTGTTTAGGCAATATACAACCGGCATTTCTTTCCGTCCTGCCGATGGTATGCGGGTGATATTAACTGGTTCCGCAGGGCTTTATACTGTAACGGGTAATTACCAGTTTTATGCCACCTCAATGCAAAAGGATGGCGTTGGCGATTTATATGAAGCGTTTTTAAAGTTGAAAGAGCAATTGACTGTAGAGGGTCTATTTGATCCGGCAAGGAAACGCCCCTTACCTTTGCTTCCATCCTGTGTAGGAATTATCACCTCTGGAACCGGGGCTGTTTTGCACGACATTCAGACTGTGGTTAAGCGCCGTTTTCCTTCAGTGCAGTTGCTCTTGCGCCCAACCTTGGTGCAGGGCCCCCAGGCTGCCGATGACCTTGTTCTTGCCCTTGAAGAAATACAAGCCCAAAAAGATATTGATGTAGTCATCATCGGCAGAGGTGGCGGATCTCTTGAAGACCTTTGGCCCTTTAATGAGGAAAAACTAGTGCGTGCTGTGGCTAATTGTAGCATACCGATTATTTCTGCAGTCGGACATGAAACAGACATTACCTTGTGTGATTTCGCGGCTGATGTTCGCGCGGCGACTCCCTCACAAGCAGCAGAACTTGCGGTTCCTGATCAAAGTGATTTGAAGCATAAACTTCAAAGCCTGGCTTCTTCATTACGTACTTCTGCGCTTTCAGTGTGCTCTAATTATCGTTTAAGGGTTAACCAACATGCTTTGAATTTAAATAAACGGCACCCTCAAATCAAATTAAAGCAGTTGAGTGACCGATTGTATTTAAATCAAACAAAACTATCTTCTGCCTGCAGTCAACATCTTATGCTTTTATGGGCGGCACTTGAAAAGAAACGAACCCATTTGCAAGCCCTCGGACCAGAGGAAACGATGAAACGAGGCTACGTTATTGCCTTAGACCAGCAAAATCATGTAATTAAAAGAGCTGGTGAAGCTCCAAAAACATTTAACTTGCGCTTCATCGATGCTAATATGAGTGTGCAACAATTGAACGAGGAGAGGTAAAATGGCTAAAAGTGTGAACTTGAACTTTGAAGATTCCATGCTCAAGCTGGAACAAATCATTAATCATCTTGAAGAAAGTGATATTTCACTGGAAGAAATGCTTGCCCAGTATGAAGCTGGGAGCATGATTATCAAAGAACTGAATGAGCGGTTAAATGCAGCCGAAAAGAAAATCAAGCAGCTTGAAAACGGCAGGAAAGTTGATTTGGGAACCGATGATGAGTAATGGAAATATGCGTTACCGAGAATATCAAAATCTGGTAGAAGAAGCGCTTGAAAACGCAATTATGTTAAATGATAAGAAGTGGATTCAAAACGAAATTCCACATCACTTAAGCGAAGCGATGCGATACAGCCTCTTGGCTGGGGGCAAACGTTTGCGTCCTGTTATGCTGCTGGCTGCATACCATTTGGTGCATGAACAACTAAAAGACTGCCTTCCCTTTGCTGTGGCATTAGAAATGATTCACACTTATTCGCTTGTTCACGATGATTTGCCGGCAATGGATGATGATGCGCTGCGGAGAGGTAAACCTACCAATCATATGATTTATGGCGAAGGGATTGCCATTTTAGCCGGAGACGCTTTACTAAATGAGGCATACGAGCTTTGCCTGCATTCCAATCATCCTAACGCTCTATCTTACCTTCAAGTTCTTTCAAATTGTGCCGGCGCCAGAGGAATGATTGCTGGCCAAGTTGCGGACATTGTGCACGAAGGCGAAGAGCCTTCACAAGACTTAGTGCGGTATTTGCAGTATAATAAAACGGTCCGCCTGTTTTACGCGGCCGTTGTAGGCGGACTGACGCTTGCCGGAGCTGACGAGTCTTTGATAGAAGCTGGCAAAGAATATGCTACAGCTTATGGTACAGCTTTTCAAATCATTGATGATTTACTGGATATTTATAGTGACGCTGAGACGATGGGAAAAAATACGCAAAAGGATAAAGATAAACAAAAGCTCACATGGCCTGCTGCCTTCGGCATTGAACAAACCTTTACCGATGCTCGCGATTATTGCAATAAAGCTATAAAGGTATCTGAGCAATTTGGCCATAGGGGAGAAGTGCTTTCTTATTTAGCCAAACAGTTACTCGAATCTATACCACAACAAGGAGGAACACAACATGTCTGAACTGTTTCATGAAGAGGTTGTTATTAAGCGCAACAAGGGAATGGAAAATATTCTGTTTATATTTTCCGCCATCGTTATGATTGTGAGTGGCATTTATGCTTTTCTGACTATTAACATGCTGTTTACCATCATTGTGTCACAGGGCTTTTCAACAGCTCTATTCTTTGACATTATTTTCTCACTGATGGCGCTTGCAAGTTGTGTTCTGTTGTTTTTTAATCGGGATAAAATTCGTACGGAGTATGAGTATACTTTTACCAACGGAACACTGGATTTCGCACGGGTTTATAACAATAAAAAACGTAAGAACCTTGGTTCCATGACTCTCAAAAATATTGAGGCCTGTGGTTTGGTGTCTTCCGGTTCTTTTAAACGTTATTCTTCTATGCCGGGTATGAAAATGACCAATTGGTTTCTCAATCGTGATTCCGAGCTTTTTTATCTGTATTTTGTTAAAGACAGCGCTAAAAATATTATCGTTTTGGAACCGAGCGACAAACTTATGAATCTAATCAAACGAAGCGCAGGCCCTGGGAAGTTTCAAGCCAATTAAATGAGTACCGTATATTTCGATAATAGCGCCACCACGCGGCCAACTGATTTTGTCATGCAAAAGGTGATTGAGTGCATGAAGGAAGGGTATTTCAACCCATCCGCATTGTATAAACCCGCTTTTGATACAGAGCAACAATTAGATAAATGCAGGGATCTCATTAAAGAAAAAGTTGGCGCCGATAAGGTTGTTTTTACTTCCGGCGGGACGGAAGCAAACAACTTAGCTATTTTGGGGTCTTTAAAACGTAGAAGAGGAAAAGGCATTATTCTATATTCCGCAGGTGAACACCCTTCCGTTATACAGGCCTGTCTTCAGATGCAGAATAAAGGATTCCAGGCACAGGCTATCCCTTATACTTCGCAAGGTTTAATTGATTTATCATGCTTGGAAGATCTTATAATCAATGAACTTCATCTTGTTTGCATCATGCAAGTGAATAATGAAACAGGGGCTATTCAGCCATTATATGAGGCTGTACGGCTGGTACGGGCAAAAGCCCCTGACGCGCACATCCATGTAGACGGAGTACAAGGCTTTCTCCGGGTTCCAATCAATATACGAGCACTTGGTATTAACAGCTATAGTTTATCCGGACATAAAATTCATGCTTTAAAGGGGATAGGCGCGCTTGCTCTGAGTAAAGACAGCAGACTTTCGCCTATGCTTTTTGGAGGAGAACAAGAAAACAAGTTACGTTCGGGCACAGAAAATGTGCCGGGAATCGTTTCTCTAATGGCAGCGATTGAAAGTTTTCCCGAAACTCCGCCTATGATGCAACTTAAATCGCAGCTTTTTAAGCAACTGAAAGAAGCGATTCCCAGCGTATCAGTTAATGGACCCAACCCCAACAGTCCCCATGCTGCTCCTCATATATTAAATATATCCTTCCCGCCTGTGCGCTCACAAACCATGCTGCACGCCTTGGAAGCTGACGAGGTATATGTTGGTACCGGTTCAGCTTGCTCCGCTAAAAAGCAGCAAATAAGCCATGTATTGCAGAGTATGGGCACTTCTCAATCAATAGCTGAATCTTCCATTCGCCTCAGCCTTGGACTGCTGAACACTCATGCGGATGTGGATAAGCTTGTTGATTGCATTTCTGAGGCATATAATCAATTAAAACACTTTGTTAGAAGGTAAGAAAAATGCGAAAATTACTCATGGTTCGCTTTGGAGAGATTTACCTAAAAGGACAGAACCGTCCTTTTTTTCTGAATCTCCTAATGCGCCGTATCAGAACAGCCGTTCGCCCTTTAGGCGGTAAAGTAACGCTCAACGATGGCAGGTTTTATGTGACCGATTATTCTGATGAAGAGGCCGCTGTTCAAGCCATCCAAAAGATTTTTGGTGTCCATTCTTTGTGTGTGGCTGTAGAAATGGGTAAAGAATCTTTTGAAGACATCAAGAAAACTGCTGCAGAGCTAATGGAGGGCTGCACAGGAACCTTTAAGGTTGAATCTCGTCGCAGCGATAAGCGCTTCGCCTTAACTTCGCCTGAAATTAACCGCGAAGTAGGTGCTTATATCCTCAATTGTTATCCGCACCTATCTGTAGATGTTCATAAGCCCGATCATCTTTTATCTGTTGAGATTAGAGGCCGTGCGTTTATTTACAACAATGTGATTCCTGGACCTGGTGGCATGCCGGTAGGCAGCAACGGAAAAGCCACTTTGTTGCTCTCAGGCGGTATCGATAGTCCTGTTGCGGGTTATTTGGTAGCCAAACGCGGTGTAGAGATTAGCGCCGTTCACTTCTATTCCTATCCCTACACCGGGGAAAGGTCTAAAGACAAGGTTGTACAGCTTGCAAAAAAGCTATCAGCCTATTGCTGTGGTATGAAACTATATATTGTACCGTTTACAGAAATCCAGATGCAAATACATCAAAAATCCTTTAGTGACCATACCACCCTGATCATGCGTAGATTTATGATGCGGCTTGCCGATAAAGTAGCGCAGATGGATGGCGCTCAGGCTCTTGTTACGGGGGAAGCCATTGGCCAAGTAGCAAGTCAAACCATGGAAGCCATTGTATGTACCGACGCTGTTACTACAATGCCGGTGTTTAGGCCGTTAATCGGTTTTGACAAGGTGGATATTATTCGGATAGCTGAGGAAATTGACACCTATGAAACCTCATGTCTTCCTTATGAAGACTGTTGTACGGTTTTCACCCCTAAGCATCCCGTTACCCGCCCAAAGATGGAAAAGGTACTTAAGGCGGAAGAACCATTGGATGTTGACGCCCTGGTGCAACAAGCCATTGAAGGCATTGAAGTGATTGAGCTATAATTTTTCAAATCAAGGAAGATAATTATGCAAACAACAAAATTATCCAAAAAGGTTTGGTTCAGTTTGGTTTTTTATGGCCTTATTGGTCAAATTGCCTGGGTCGTGGAAAATATGTATTTTGCAACGCTGTGCCAGGATATATTTGGCTATGCCGGCAGGGCAGATTTGAGCTACATTATTACCACTCTCATGGTGATACTTTCAGCCATAACAGCTACTCTTACAACCTTCATAGCAGGCGCCTTCAGCGATCGTTTGGGAAAACGCAAACCTTTTATTGGTTGGGGTTATTTTGTTTGGGGATTAACCATTATGCTGTTCGCATTGATTCCCATGCGTATCGATAGAATTTCATATTTTCGTGTGGCCTTTATGCTCATTTTTTTTGATTGTTTAATGACGGTTGCCGGCTCGACTTCAAATGATGCTGCTTTTAACGCTTGGGTAGCAGACAGAACAGATTCGAGCAACCGTGGATTAGTAAATACCATTCTTTCTATGATGCCTGTATTTGCTGTCATTGTCGTATTTATCGGTCTGGTGGGTTCTCTTTATAGTGCCGAAAAAGAAAGCAATCACATGTTTTTTATTTTCTTGGGCTGTTTTCCTCTTATCGCCGGGCTTTTTGTTCCGCTCTTAGTAGACGACAACTCCAAAACCGAAGCTGACAAGAAAACATTTCGGTGGCGTAATGTTTTTTATGGCTTTCAATCCAAAATCATTTCAGAAAATAAGATGCTCTACATTCCCGCAAACTTTGAAGGCAGATTTCAAGAGTTACGCATGTGCTTTTCGGTTTTAATCCCGATGATTATCGGGCCTATTGTTTCTTTGTTTATTGGTTTAAATGGTATGGGTATTAATGAATAAGGTTTTGCACCAACTTATAACATTTTCCTGGCGGCCTCTATTATTGCTGCACTGGCTTTTATACCTGTAATCAAGATTCAAAAGAACTCTATTAAATAAGACGGAGGAAGACCAAGATGTATAAAAACCTTTTTACTTGTGAGGGACGTCAACTTCCTGAAATACCTTGGAACGTATATCCTCGTCCACAATTGAAGCGTGAAAAATGGCTTTGCCTAAATGGAGAATGGGACTTTGAGGTTCTGGAGGGAAGTACATCTTCAAAAGGTGTACGTAAAATAATCGTACCCTTTTGTCCTGAAAGCTTATTAAGTGGTATCCACGAAAGCTATGAGAATGGCGCACTCTTGCGTTATACGAGAAATTTTTCTTTACCTGAAGATTATGCCAACCAAAGAATTTTGTTGCATTTTGGGTCGGTAGACCAAAAAGCAAAAGTATTTGTCAATGGCAAACTTGTTGGTAAAAACGAGGGTGGCTATCTGCCTTTTTCCTTTGATATTACTAGTTCGCTTTCCTCCGAAGAAAATACCCTTGTAGTTGAAGCTGAGGATAGGCTCGACCATGATTATCCTTGGGGCAAACAAAAAATTAACCGAGGCGGCATGTGGTACACCCCGGTTAGTGGCATTTGGCAGACAGTGTGGATTGAACCGGTTCCGCAGGAATATATTCAGGCGATTAACATTCAAACGGAAGAAAATACCGTCCACCTATCTTTTAAAGGTGCCAAAGAAGGGCGTGTTCAACTGGAGGGAAAAGAATATCATTTTGACGATGGGGAAATTTTAATAAAAGTTGAGGCCCCCAAATATTGGAGCCCTGAGAACCCGAACCTTTATTATTTTAATGTTCAATCGGGCGAAGATACAGTTACCAGCTATTTCGCGTTTCGCACTTTGGAAGTACAAAAGATTAACGGTAAACAGCGCCTGTGTCTCAATGGACAACCCTATTTTTTCCACGCCGTACTTGACCAAGGGTATTGGAGCGATGGCTTATACACGCCTGCCGCACCAGAGCTTTATGAAAAAGACATACTTACCATGAAGGAGCTTGGCTTCAACACTTTAAGGAAACATATTAAAGTGGAAGCGGCACGTTTCTACTACGATTGTGATCGTTTAGGGATGATCGTTTTCCAGGATATGGTCAATAACGGCAGCTATTCTTTCATTCGGGACACCGCACTTCCAACCACAGGTATACGGAAGGTTCCGGATATGTTTTTTAATCTTTCCAAGAAAGTAAGAACCAACTTCTTAAAGTACATGCATGATACTGTAGAAGAGTTGAGAAATTATCCCTGCATTGTTATTTGGACTATTTTTAACGAAGGCTGGGGGCAGTTCAATGCGGATAAAGCCTACCGGTTGTTGAAAGCACAGGACCCGTCCCGCTGGATTGATGCAACATCAGGCTGGTTCCGCAGAAAAGAAAGTGATTTTGATTCCAGACATATTTACTTTAAGCCTCTCAAGATGAAAGCGAATGATAAACCCTTGCTTTTATCCGAGTATGGGGGATATGTATGGAAAGATTTAGAGCATTCTTTCAACCAGGAAAAAACCTATGGTTACAAAATTTGTAAAACCAGAGAAGATTTTGTAAAAGATCTTCAGGCATTGTTTGATGATGCCACCAAACTTGCCGGCGAAGGTTTATGTGGTGCCGTCTATACTCAGGTTTCCGATGTTGAGGACGAAACCAACGGTTTGATGACTTATGACCGGGCAAAGTGCAAAGTTAAGCCTGAAGAAATAGCGCATTACGGTGAGAAACTGCAAAAAGCAGTAAGAATCTAAGAACAACTCATTAAAAATGTTTATCGTGTCAAGTGAAATGTTTATCGTGTCAAGTGAAAATGCTTGACACGTTCTTTTTGTTGCTGTATAATTCTCAATTGTTGGAGGTTTTTATGGAAAGAGAAAAGCGCTTTATTAAAAAGATAACCCAGGTAGTGCTATTCTCCTTTTATGGTAAAATGTTAACAGCCAACCAACAACGCTTGGTTTCAATGTATACCGAGGAAGACCTATCACCTGCGGAGATTGCGGACCAACTTGGCATCAGCAGACAAGCTGCCTTTGATGGTATCAACCAGGCTTTTAAACGCTTAAGCCGGTTTGAAGAAAAACTGCATTTAGTTGAGCGCTTTAACAGGGTACAAAATCACATGGGAACTGCGCTAGAGCTTTTAAACCAGGTAAAGGCAACTGTCGAGACTGAAGAAAACCTGCAGAAGGCTAAAGATACTTTACGATTTTTAATGGAAAGCGAAGGGATTGACGATGGCGTTTGATTCATTAAGTGAAAAACTGCAACGAACATTCAAGAAGCTAACCGGAAAAGGAAAGCTGAATGAGCAAAATATTAAAGACGCCATGCGTGAGGTCCGCTTGGCTCTCTTGGAAGCTGATGTCAACTACTTGGTCGTTAAAGACTTTGTAAAAAAAGTCACGGAAAAAAGTGTCGGTCAAGAAATTCTTTCTTCGCTCAATGCTGGACAGCAAGTCATCAAAATAGTCAACGAAGAACTCACCGTTCTTATGGGCGGAACCAATAGCCGCTTGACATGGTCTTCATCCTCTCCGACTATTTTTATGCTATGCGGTTTGCAGGGCGCAGGTAAAACTACTTTGGCCGGAAAGCTGGCTCTACACCTGAAAAAGCAGGGTAAAAAACCTTTATTGGTAGCTTGCGACATCTATCGTCCGGCGGCCATTGATCAGTTAAAAGTCGTCGGAGGGCAAGCAGGTGTTCCTGTTTATTCAAACGGAACACAGCCTGTTGTCAAGACTGCACAGGAAGCCATTCAACAAGCTAAACATTTTGGCAATGACGTTATGATCATCGATACAGCCGGACGCCTGCACGTTGATGGTGAATTGATGCAAGAGCTTGCTGATTTAAACAATGCGGTACATCCGCAAGAAATTTTGCTCGTGATTGACGCGATGACCGGTCAGGACGCAGTCAACGTTGCTACTGCTTTTAATGAAAAGCTCTCCATTGACGGCGTTATCCTAACCAAGTTGGACAGTGATACCAGAGGCGGCGCAGCCCTTTCTGTGCGTGCTGTAACAGGCAAACCCATTAAATTTGCCGGTACCGGTGAAAAGCTCGAAGACTTTGAACCCTTCCATCCGGACCGTATGGCTTCACGTATCCTTGGAATGGGCGATGTGCTTACCTTAATTGAAAAAGCAGCCCAAATGACCGAGGGAATGGATCCGGAAGCCAAGCAGGTAGACCCCACTCGCATGACGCTTAACGACTTCTTTGAGCAAATGCAGCAGATTAAAAAGATGGGGCCATTAAAAAATGTTCTGGGCATGTTGCCAGGGGTTGGCAGTAAGTTAAAAGATGTGGAAGTGGATGAAGATGCCTTAAAAAAACCTGAAGCCATCATCCAGTCTATGACCGTAAAAGAACGCAACAACCCTAGCGTACTTAATGCAAGCCGCCGCAAGCGCATTGCTGCCGGTGCCGGAGTAACTGTACAAGATGTCAATCAATTAATGCGTCAATTTGATCAGATGCAAACAATGATGAAACAATTTACCGGCAAAGGTAAACGTTTCGGAAGAAGAAAGCTTCCTTTCAACTTTTGATGCAAATCATCTTTGATGGTTTACATAGATATTATTTTAGGAGGATATTATCCCAATGGCAGTCAAAATTCGTTTAAAAAGAATGGGTATGAAAAAGCATCCCTTCTACCGTGTAGTCGTCGCTGACGAGCGCTCTCCCCGTGATGGTCGCTTTATCGAGGAAATCGGCACCTATGATCCGATGAAAAACCCCGCCGAAGTAAAAATCAACGTGGAAAAAGCCCAGTATTGGCTCAAAACCGGTGCCCAACCCACCGATACCGTGAAGATTCTTCTGAAAAAGACCGGCGTCATTGAAGGTTAAGTTTATGGCCAAGGCAGAAATGAAAGAATTGGTCCGATATTTAGCCGAGTCACTGGTAAGTGAGCCGGAATCGGTTAACGTAGAGGAGACCAAAGGACCTGATGCGACCATCATTGAACTCAATGTGGCGCCCCAGGATATGGGAAAAGTAATTGGCAGACAGGGGCGTATCGCAAAAGCGATGCGTACCGTTGTTAAGGCCGCTACTCCCCGCGACGAAAATCCAGTATTTGTTGAAATTCAATAAGACGCTTCGGCGTCTTTTTGTTCTTTGGAGGTTGTAATGCCACCCTATTTATCTGTGGGAGAAATTTTAAAGCCGCGCGGCCTTGATGGAACTTTAAAGGTTCGTGTCGATGCCGACAGCAGTGAGATTTTTAAAGAAATACAATCCTTCTATTTATCACCGGATGGAACAAAAGAAATAAAGGTTATAAAAACCTCTTGTTCCGGAAGTTTTGTTTATCTTCTGCTTGAAGGAATTGATCACATCGACAAAGCAGAAAAAATGAGAGGAGAAAGGCTGTATGTTCATCGCAGTCAATTACCCGAGCTGGAAGAAAACCAATATTACTTGGTTGACTTGCTTGATGCTATTGTTGTTGATGAAAAAGATCAACTTATTGGAAAGCTTGTTGACGTTAAACAATACGCTGCAAATGATGTGTATACGATTAAAGCAGATACTGGTAAAGAGATAATGATTCCTGCTTTAAAAGACTTAATTCTATCCTTTGATTTAAATGATAAAAAATTAACCCTCCTTCGCAAACGTTTTGATGAGGTGGCAGTCTTTGAAGATTAATATTTTAACGATATTCCCTGAAATGTTTGATGCTCTGAATCAAAGCATGCTGGGGCGTGCTCAGGATAGGGAATTAATTCAAATTAATCTTGTGAACATTCGTGATTATTCAAACCTTACACATAAAAACACCGACGATTATCCATACGGTGGGGGCGCCGGTATGTTAATGCTTGCTCAGCCAATAGCATCAGCCTTTGATGCTTTAGGAGAAGATTGCGGTAAAAAAATATTCCTAAGCCCAAGAGGCAAGGTTTTGACGCAAAATAAAGTAAAACAGCTTGCAAAGGAAGAGAAGCTAACTCTTTTATGTGGGCACTATGAAGGAGTTGACCAAAGAGTAATCGATACATATATCGATGAAGAAATTTCGATTGGTGATTACATATTGACCGGTGGTGAGTTGCCGGCCATGGTTCTGGTTGATTGTATTGCCAGGTATGTGGATGGTGTTCTGGGGTCTGATGAAAGCACAAAAAGCGAAAGTTTTTCGGGCTCTTCTTTGCTTGAATATCCGCAGTATACACGCCCCAGAGAGATTCTGGGCCTGGAAGTGCCTGAAGTATTGATAAATGGCAACCATGCCCTGATTGAAAAGTGGCGCAGGGAACAATCCTTACGCGTCACTTTTGAAAGACGCCCTGAACTGTTTGAACAAGTTTCTTTAACGCAAGAGGAAAAAGAACTGATCGCCCAGTGGAGAGAAGAAAACAATGCTTAATTTAAAAGAAATGTTGGAAAAGCGTGAGGAACAGAACCTTTCGCCATTGGCCTCTCTAAGTAAAAATACAAAAGGAAGAGAAAAGCCTATTTCTCCAGACCAATCCAGAACAGAATACCAACGTGATCGCGACCGCATTATCCATTCCAAAAGCTTCCGGCGCTTACAATTTAAAACTCAGGTTTTCATCTCTCCTGAAGGAGATCATTATCGAACCCGATTAACCCATACTTTGGAAGTGGCGCAAATTGCGCGTACAATTGCCCGTGGCTTGCTTCTTAATGAAGACTTAGCCGAGGCGATTGCCCTTGGACACGACCTGGGTCACACTCCTTTTGGACATATTGGGGAGAGAACATTGAATCGACTTACGGGCGGAAAATTTAGTCACAATAAGCAAAGCCTTCGTGTGGTTGATGTTTTGGAAGGGGAAAGAGGCCTAAACCTTACCTGGGAGGTGCGCGACGGAATTGTCAATCACTCCGGTGAAAACAATGCCAATACCCTGGAAGGTAAGTGCGTAGCACGGGCTGATCGAATTGCCTATATTAATCATGATATTGACGACGCATTAAGAGCAGGAGTTATTAAGAGCTATCAATTGCCGACAGACGCACTAAATGTTTTAGGATACACACATGGCGAGCGCATCGAAAAAATGATAGAGAACCTGGTTGAAAACAGTCAGAACAAGCCGGAGCTAATGATGAGTGATAATGTTCAACGAGCTACAAACGATATGCGCACGTTTTTGTTTAAAAATGTTTACCAAAACAGTTGGCGAAAACAGGAAGAAGATAAGTGTGATTTCGTTTTAGAACAGTTATTCTGGCATTATAGTAAAAAACCAGGCGAAATGCCTATGGAATACATAGAAAATGCCTATCGGGACGGAATAGAACGGGCCGTTGTTGATTATATCGCTTCCATGACCGACCGCTACGCTATGCGACTATTTAATGAAATCTTTGTTCCAAAGCAGTTTCACGTGGTAAATTAAAGGATATTCGTTTTGCTTAACGAATATAATAGCAGGGGTGAAATTAGACTTTGGCACGTTTTTTTCCTCAACAATGGATAGATGAATTGATGGCACAAGCGGACATTGTCCAGGTTGTGTCTGATTATGTGCAGCTCAAAAAAAGGGGAGGCTCCTATTGGGGGTTGTGCCCCTTTCATAAAGAAAAAACACCTTCTTTTTCAGTAAGCCCTGATTTAAACCTATATTATTGTCATGGCTGCAAAGCGGGCGGTTCCATTATCCAGTTTGAAATGGAGATGGAGAGAGAAACATACCCTGAGGCGCTTGAGAGTTTGGCAAACCGTTTTCGAATTCCTTTGCCACCGGACAATGTTTATTCCAACAGAAGCGTCACCGGAGACCGGTCCAGAATAAAAAAAGAACGTTTATACGCTGTCAATAAGGCTGCTGCTCAGTATTTTCATGCACGCTTATGGACTGAAGAGGGCAAGCCTATGCTTGATTACCTATACGCCCGTAAGTTGAGTGACTCAACCATTCGAAAGTTTGGTTTAGGCGCAAGTGGGGCAGGCTGGAATGATATGTCTATCGCTTTGAACCAGCAAGGCTTCAGCCTGGAGGAAATGGCAGAAGCAGGGTTGATTGTTCAAAAAGAGGAGCATCATTATGATGTTTTCCGTGATCGCGTAGTATTTCCTATTATTGACGCCCGTTCGAACATACTTGGATTTGGCGGCCGTGCAGTCCGAAAAATCGAACCCAAGTATCTTAATACTTCGGATACTTCTGTTTTCAATAAGCGTAAAGGTGTTTTTGGCTTAAACCTGGTCAAAAATGCAGGGAAATTGCCTTTTATCCTTTTGGTTGAAGGTTACATGGATGTAATCGCTTTGGTTCAGAGCGGTTTATCTGGCGTTGTAGCAACCCTTGGAACTTCTTTAAGTGTTGAACAAGCTAAGCTGCTGTTAAGATATTCAGATACTGTTCACATTGCTTATGATGGCGATTCAGCCGGACAGGCTGCCATAGAACGAGCCATCGAAATTTTCCGTTCCATAAACCAAAGGTTATATGTCATCAAAGTACCTAATAATTTGGATCCCGATGATTTTGTTAAGCAGCATGGTTTAGAAGCCTTTCTTCAATTAAAACCTGTACTTGATCTTGAGTATCTGTTAGACCGGTTAAGCGTCCAATTTGATTTTGCTAATGAAAACGGAAAAATGGATTTCCTGATAGCTTCCGCAAAAAAAGTGGCATTATCTAAATCTCCCTTGGAAATTGACCGCTTATGCAGGGCTCTTTCTGTAAAAACCGGGTATACTCTTGATGCGGTTAGAGACCAAGTTGCGCTTGAACAAAATGTGCTTGGTCTGGCAACTCAAAAGACCGAAGAAAGAGAAATGAGAAGGCGATCCCGCCGCTTTGTTCAAGAAAAGGAAGAGAATATTCTTCTGCCAGCCGAAGAAATTCTTTTAAATCTATGGGGCAAGGCTCTTTTACCGGCTAATCTTTTATCTGAGGATGATTTTGTTACGCAAACCGCTAAACAACTGGCCGGTGAGCTTATTAAAAATAAAACGCCGGCTAAGGTATTGTCAGAGCTTGAGGACGATTATCTGATTGCTCAGGCGACCGAGGTGTTTATACGCGAGGTGCCTTTAAACAAGGCTCAAGCGCTTATTGCTGCTGAAGACTGTATTAATGAATTAAAAACCGCGCGGATACGCAGAAAAATCGAGGAAATAAGCTTATCTTTAAATGCCTTGTCATCTGATGAACTGACCAATGCTTTAAAAGAAATTGAACGGTTAACAGTAGAAGAAAATAAACTAAAAAAACAAAAAGAACTATCATCAAAGGAGTCGAAAGTATGAGCAATAAACAAAAAGAAGAAAAAATTCTAGTGCGTATTTATGATTATGCCAAACGTAAAGGCATCATTTCTTATGATACTATCATTGAAAAATTAAACGAATCAGGACTGGATCCTGACGTTTTGGATGCTGTTCTTATTCACATCGAATCCCTTGGCATTACGGTAACGCGCGATCGTGAGAGTGAAGATGATGATGAGCTCCTTGATGATGGTGATTCTTCCCGGAAGAAAAAAGAAAAGGTTGATTTAGAAATCGACGTAGAGGCCACAACCTCCGAAAGTATCGCCATTGATGATCCTGTGCGGATGTACTTAAAAGAAATCGGGCAAGTGCCTTTATTGACTGCTGAGCAGGAAGTCGAAATAGCCAAACGGATTGAAGCGGGCGATGAAAGTGCCAAGGGAGAACTGGCCGAAGCGAACCTGCGTTTGGTTGTTTCCATCGCCAAAAGATATGTTGGCCGCGGGATGCTTTTTCTTGATTTGATTCAAGAAGGTAACCTTGGTTTAATCAAAGCTGTAGAAAAGTTTGACTACCATAAGGGATACAAATTTTCCACCTATGCCACCTGGTGGATTAGGCAGGCTATTACGCGTGCCATTGCTGACCAGGCAAGAACCATTCGTATCCCTGTGCATATGGTAGAAACGATCAATAAATTAACCCGCATTTCCCGTCAGCTTTTGCAGGAATTGGGGCGTGAGCCTACTCCTGAAGAGATTGGTGAAGCCATGAATATTACCGAGACAAAGGTACGGGAAATCATGAAAATTGCTCAGGAGCCGGTATCGCTTGAAATACCCATCGGGGAAGAAGAGGATAGCCACCTTGGGGACTTCATACAGGATGAAGACGCGCCAGCGCCTGCTGAAGCTGCTGCCAATACCCTTATGCGTGAACAAATCTGGGACTTGCTTAAAACCTTAACTCCTCGTGAGGAAAAAGTGCTTAGGATGCGCTTTGGCCTTGAAGATGGCAACCCACGCACACTTGAAGAGGTGGGGAAGGTGTTTGGTGTAACCCGTGAACGTATTCGACAGATTGAAGCAAAGGCCTTAAGGAAGTTAAAACATCCCAGCCGCATTAAGAAACTGAAAGAATGTTTTTAAATGATACTGCGTCTTGACGCCCGTTTAGCTGCCGCAGCGGAACTGTTTCCTGTCTGCAAGGTTGGTGTTGATTTGGCAGCGGACCACGGCAAACTTGCCTGCTACCTTGTTCAGTCTAAAAAATGTGAGCAAGTGATAGCCAGCGATATTAGCCCTGTTTCTGTTGAAAAAATGAATCACTTGGTCAACAAGCTTGGTTTAAATGAGTCAGTTTCAGTAAGGCAGGGGGATGGCTGGTCGGTTATCGACCAAAAGGTGGATGCTGTAGCCATCCTCGGACTTGGTGGAGTGAGTATTGCCCGAATTATTGATCAAATAACACCTTTTAACGGGCATTATCCTGCCTTGATACTCTCTGCCCATACTCACTTGCCAGTGGTGAGATTTAAGCTTCAGGATAGGGGGTATGCTCCGCTGGATGAAAAAATTGTTTGGTCTAACGATCGTTTTTATCATTTAATCAAAGCCACTGTTCAGGAACTAATATTAACTCAGGAGCAATTGCTTCTGGGTTTTAATGTGAGAGCTACTAACAATGAAGTTTTGCTCGAATACTGGAAATGGAAGTATCGGGTAGAAAGTAAAAAGAAACCAACACAAATAAAATTATTATCAGAAATAGAAAAGAGGATTGAAAAGTGCAAACCCCAGTAGTTCAGGACATATATAACATGATTGATCAAATCGCTCCCTTTGATACCCAGGCAGATTTTGACAATGCGGGTTTTTTGATTGGTGATCGAAATCAGCCGGTAAAGCGCATGCTATTATGCTTGGATCTAGGGCCTGCTGTTATTCGGGAAGCTAAGGAGAATGATGTTCAGCTGATTATATCTCATCATCCGGTTATGTTTAATGCAATCAAACAATTAACAACTGATACCTTTGAAAACAGCATGATTTTAGAGTTGGTCCGCCACAATATTTCATTAATTAGTGCGCATACCAATTTAGACCAGTCTGTTATTAGTCCCTCCAATTCTACTGCAGGATTGCTTGGCCTAAATAATATTGAACCTCTCGATCAATATATGGTCATGGGGGAGCTTGAAGAAGGGATGCAAGCAAGCGAGTTTCTTCAACATATGAATGAAAAACTAAACTATCAAGGCATGCTTTATGGCCGTGGCGATAAGTTTATTCAAAAAGTTGCTGTAGGGGGCGGTGGGTACAGCGAGGGCATAAGAGGCGCTTTGGACTCCAATGCGGATGCGTTGGTGACAGGTGAAGTTAATCACCATCATGCGCTTGAAGCAACTGCCAACGATTTATTGATATTTGAAGCAGGGCACCTGCCCAGTGAATATCCTGCTTTGCCAGTATTGGCTGACTATCTGAGAAGAACCGCAGAAAAATGGTCTTTTGAAATGGAAGTTTTTGTGAGTAATGTTGATAGATATGATAAAATTGCCTGATTGTTTTCTGAATAGCAACGATGATATTCAATTGCTCTCTGTTAAAGCACGATGGGGGGATATATTAGAAAACAAAGTGAAAGACTTTTCTACTCTTCGCAAAAGGCATCTTTTGCGAAGAGTATTGCTTTAATTTGATAATTCATTTATAATTGTTGATGAGATGGGTACTTTGTCCGTGTATGTGTAGTAGTAAATACAACTACTATAGATTATATGTAAAAAAAATATGTATCATTCTTATCTTATTCATCTATTATTCGTTTTTACAAAGTATCCATCAATAACAGAGAGTAAACCTACATGTAAATATCTCATGCTTTTTACATGATCGATTTAAACGCATTATAAATTTGATAAACGGAGAATTTCCCCATTATGGCACAAATAAACAGTTACTATGTTGCGCAGAGCTACAAGAACAATCAAAGAATTAAAGATTTACTACGTGAGTTACCTTCGGTCTGCCAAGACTATTTTCGTTCAATTTCACAGACCAAAAGCCCTCTCACACGGTTAGCCTACGCTTATGACTTGCGACTGTTCTTTCAGTATTTGTGTGATGAGAGGTTGTCTTTTGCGAATAGTACACCTGAATTAATTACTACTGAACAAATTGCCGCAATATCCGCACGAGACATTGAAGGCTTTCAGGATTATTTAATTCAGTACGCGAAAAAACCAGATGAATCATCAAATTCTACTGCTACTAAGGCTAACCTCTCCCCCGTTTTTGTGCAAAACAGCGCATCTGGGATTATGCGTAAATTATCAAGTTTACGTGCTTTTTTTGATTATTTGTTCAAAAATGAACTGATTCAAGCCAATGTAGCCACTTTGGTTGAATTACCGAAGCGCAAATCAAAGCCTATTCTTTATATGGATGAGGATGAAGTACAAAAAATGATCGATGCTGTTATCAATCAAGAAGGCTTAAGCGAAAAGCAAAAACAGTATGCCAAGGCAACCAAAAGCCGTGATTTAGCCATTTTAATTCTCTTTTTAGGTACTGGAATTCGTGTAAGTGAGCTTGTTGGTTTAGATTTATCAAGTATAGATTTGGATAAAAACAGTTTTGTCGTTACCCGTAAAGGCGGTAATCAAACGATATTATACTTCTCTGATCAAGTTAAAAATGTTTTAAAGCGTTATATTGAGGAACGGACAGCGGTTGAAACTTTACCCGGTCATGAAAACGCCCTTTTTCTTTCACTGCAAAAAAGGCGTATGACAACGCGAGCTGTTGAAAACATGGTTAAAAAGTATGCGTTAATCGGAGCACCGCTTAAGAAAAAGCTAAGTCCTCACAAGCTTCGTTCCACTTTCGGAACCAATTTATACCAAGAAACAGGAGATATTTATCTGGTCGCCGATACTTTAGGCCATTCGGATGTCAATACGACCAGACGGCATTATGCCGCTATGAGCGATTACCATAAACGAGAGGCCTCTAAGCGCATACCTCTTCCCGATATTGATCAGGAAAGCGAATAAAAAACCGATGTGGGTAAAATCATCCACATCGATTTTCTTTTTTCATTCCTATACTTTTATCAGTTCATTGATTTGTTCAATTTCGTTGTCATGGTTGTCGCCGTGCGGGCTCTCAATTTTAAATCTCAACTCTTGCTCTTCCACGTACATTTGAACTGTGTCACCTGTTTTAAGTTCTCCGCTTACAATAAGTTCACTCAATGGATCTTCTACCAAACGCTGTATTGTTCGTCTTAAGGGACGAGCGCCGTATTTAGGGTCAAAACCTTTCTTGGCCAGATAATGTGTAGCTTCTTCATCAAATAAGAGCTTCATTTCTCTTAGCTTTACTCTTTGAGCCAATTCATTGAGCATTTTCTTGGCAATATCAAACATTTGTTCTTCCCCTAAAGAGTGGAAAACGATTTGCTCGTCCAAGCGATTTAAAAATTCCGGTTTGAATATTTCCCTTGTTTTGTCAAGCACAATGTCTTTTACAGTATTGTAATCCATCATTTGGGAATCGCGTTGCCCAAAACCTAAGGAGCGATCTTCAGAAATAGATTGGGTACCTGCATTACTTGTAAGCACAATGATGGTGTTTCTAAAGTTCGTGACCCGGCCTATGTTATCTGTCAGCCTTCCGTCCTCTAATACCTGCAAGAGCATATTAAACACGTCCGGATGAGCTTTTTCGATTTCATCAAACAGGACCAAGCTATAGGGACGGCGTCTTACCGCTTCGGTTAACTGTCCCCCATCTTCGTGTCCTACGTATCCGGGCGGTGAACCAATCATACGAGATACTGTATGTTTTTCCATGTACTCGCTCATATCCAAGCGAATCATGGCATCTTCGCTGCCAAAGACTGCCTGGCTTAAGGCTCGGCACAACTCTGTTTTTCCAACACCTGTGGGCCCCAGAAACAGGAATGAACCTAAAGGCCGCCTGGGATCCTGAAGCCCGGCTCTTGCGCGCCGTATGGCCTTACTTACGGCGGTAACAGCTTCAGACTGCCCAATTACCCGCTTTTGTAGCTTCTCTTCAAGCTCAAGCAGTTGAGATTCTTCTTTCTCTGTTAATTGTGTTACAGGAATCCCTGTCCATTGGGCTACGATTCGTTCAATCGTGGATACATCTACTTTAGGGAGGTTTTCAGTGTATTCTTTCTTTGTTGAACGAATCACCTCTAGCTCTTTGCGTACTTCTTCTTCTCTGTCTCGCAGCAAAGCGGCTTGTTCATATTCCTGTTTGTTAAGCGCTCGCATTTTATCTTGAGCCAGTAAGTCCAGCTCTTCTTCAACCTCATCCAGGCGAGTAGGTACCTTGTCATGCGCGAGGGATACTGCAGCAGCGGCTTCATCAATTAAATCGATTGCCTTGTCGGGCAAAAACCTATCAGGAATGTAACGCACAGACAAATGAACCGCTTGCTTAATAACATCGTATGGAATGTTTACCTGATGGAACTCCTCATATTTCTCTTTCAGTCCCATTAAAATATTGATAGAAGCTTCTTCATCCGGCTCTTCAACCATAACGGGTTGAAAACGTCTGCTTAAAGCCGAGTCTTTTTCAATATATTTTCGATAATCATCCAAGGTTGTTGCGCCAATACATTGCAGCTCCCCCCTTGCCAATGCCGGCTTTAAGATACCCGCAGCATCCATACTGCCTTCTGCTTTGCCAGCACCGACAATGGTTTGTATTTCGTCAATAAACAAGAGCACATCTTTTCTTTCACGCAGTTCGTCAATAACGGCTTTCATGCGCTCCTCAAATTCGCCCCGAAACTTGGTTCCCGCAACCATTGTGCTCATTTCAAGAGAAAGAAGACGTTTATTTTTTAAGGTACTGGGCACTTTGTCCAAAACAATCAGCTGGGCTAATCCATCAGCCACAGCGCTTTTACCCACTCCCGGTTCCCCAATCAAAACGGGGTTGTTTTTGGTTCTCCTGGCTAAAATATGAATCATGCGGTCAATTTCCCGCTCACGACCGATAACTGGGTCCAAAAATCCATCTTGAGCCATTTGTGTTAAATCTCTGGCATACTTTTCAAGAGCAGAAGCCTGTTCACTATCTTGCTCAATATCCTCATTCTCAGGGTTTGCGTTGGCCAAATCAAGTTTCAGTTTTTCAGGATCGGCTCCATAAATACTTAATACTCTGAGAGCTACATTGGTTGGATCTTCAAGTAATTGTAGCCAAAGCATACCGGCAGAAATTGCGGGCAAATCATTTTCCTGTACCTGAATAGTAACCTGATCAAGCAGTTGTTTTAGCTTTGGTGTCATTTCCAGCATTTGAGGGGGGGTATTCTCCTTTTTATATAACTGATCCACAATCTGGCGAATGTTGGAAAGTTCTACATTGGAAGGTAAGGACGGAACCAAATCTCTTGCTTCAGCTATTAGACCAAGTAAAAGATGTTCCGTTCCGATATATCCATGTTTCATCTGCGCTGCACTTATTTGCGCATAACGAATAACTTTTTGTGCTTTATTGGTTAAACGTCCCATTCGAGGCATTTTCGTACTCCTTTAATAATACTCTTATTCTTTTACTACGCAAGGCGCTTAAGCTTTCGGCGTGGTTTTTGGGGATACAGTAGGTTTTCAGCAAACGATCCACTTGTTCAACCGTTAACGGCAGAATGTCATTTTCTGCCCCCATACGAAGACATGACCAAGCCTTGATCGTTTCTTCCTGATAAAGGCGGCGAGCATGTGTCAACAAGCCGAGTGAGCGCCAAATCGTATCGTATAAGGAAGAATAATGATTGGAAAAAATGTTTGTTGAAGCTTCCTTTTCCTGCTCAGTAAGGGCTGTAGATGCAAGTTTTAGTCTTGCAACGCCATCACCTTCAGGCGTTTCGATTGTACTGAGGAAGTATAGATTGCCTTCTTGTCCGGCGCCGGAAATTCTTACTTTTTCCAAACTTGACTGAAAATTCTTTTCCATCAAATCTCTTATACTTTGTTCTTTGCGAAGCGCCGACAATACAGGCAAATGAAGCACCTGGAAGATTCGAACGCCACTACCGGAGTCTCCATAGCGTGTTGTTAAATATCCTGTTCCGGACAAGAAGGCAGCTTCATGCTCTTTGAACAAATCAGCTTCAACTTGTTTTGCATGCATTAAGGCTTGATTTAAGTCACTGGAAGTGGAAACAATCGAGAGACCGTTTTCTGCATTGATAAGAAGCTGCGTTGAATGATTGATTTTGTAAATATGCGCGGCTTTAGCGTTTACCACACCAAACAGTTCTAAAGGTATTTCATTAAGCAGAAACCTATCAACCTGTGTACTGTTTGAGTGATGACTTGAAAGCGCTTCCATAACCCAAGATAACGAGGTGTCTAATTCTTCTTCTGTCATTTTATGCGGAAAAGGCAATTGCGCATAATTTCGTAGGAGCGCAACACCTTGCGTAAACACTAAATTATTTGGCATCTGTATCTTCAACTTTTGTCAAATGATTAATATGGTCACGTATTAAAGCTGCCCGCTCGTAGTTTTCCAGAACGATGGATTCTCTTAATAAATGCTCCCAATGAGCTAAGTTGCTTTTCTTCTGATTTTCATAAGTGGAAAACATATCTGTTCGATTGTCTTCCAGTGTCTGTATAGCTTCATAACACTTAGAACAACCTAAGACCGTATTTTCATCCACTTGATGGAAACCGGTACGGCAGTAAGAACAGCTTAGTTTAGGCTTGTTAGAAACCGGAGTGGTTATTTTCTTCTCAGAACGTAAGGTCCTGAATGCTTTAAAAAATGTTGCTTGTGCCTGCATGGCGCAAGAAGAACATACGGCACGAGTAATCATTTTGCCGTTTTGAAAAATTTGGAAGTGAATCGTTGCTTCATTTTGGGAACAAATTTCACATTTCATTTTCCTCGTTCTCCTTTCCTCTTCGAGCAAGGATAGTTAACAGCATGTTCCGGGTGATTTCTGTTCTTAGACTGTTTTTGATTGTTGTTGAAACAGGTGCAACAAGGGCTTGATTGCTGGTTGCAGATAGAATAAGCTCACGGTCTTGAGCATTCATAATCCCCCGATCTTCCAGTTCTAAACACAAAAATTTCACATCTTGCTGGGTCATAGGTTCGGAAAGGTGATGCTGCATTAAATACTGCATATAGTCACAGCTTTCCGCATGAAGTCGCCTGATGCGTATGCTTCCCCCCCCGCCGCGGCTGCTTTTAATCAAGTACCCGGATTCCGGAGAAAATCTGGTTGTAAGAACATAATTAATCTGTGAAGGAGAACAGCGGAAATAGGCAGCCAGTTCATTGCGCTGAAGAACCACCTCATCTTCAAAAAACATTTCTCTGATAAACTGTTCTATTAAATCACTCAGTTTCATGTCGAACCCTTTCACATCAAAGTTTGTCTTTCTTTGACTATCTATAATATACCACAGATTATACTTATTAACAATAGCCTTTACTTCCAAACCCCAATTGGATATAATGGAAAAAACAAAAACACATGGAGGTGAAAAATGGCTGCCATCACATATCAATGCCCGTCGTGCGGAAGTTCTCTTACCTACGATGGCCGTTCGGCCGAGATGACTTGCGGACACTGCGGCAATAGTTTTTCATTGGATGTATTAGAAACTTATCAACGCACCTTAATTGATGAAAACCAGGAAAAAGAGTTTTCCTCATGGTCAGAATCAACTTTGGAAATGGATGAAGATATTCTTGCATCAGCTAAGGCCTATCACTGTACCAATTGTGGTGCGGATTTAATGACGGATGAAACAACTGTGGCCTCATTCTGCGCTTTTTGTGGAAGTCCAACCGTTATCCCTTCCCAGTTTACTCAAACAACTTTGCCGGCAAAAATCCTGCCTTTTCTGATTACAGAAGAGCAGGCGGCAAAAATTTTCAAAGACTACTTTAAAAAGAAAAAACTTTTGCCTAACATTTTAAAACGCAATAACCGCATCGACAACATACGTAAGCTCTATGTCCCCTATTGGCTTTTTTCCGGCAACGCTTCAGGCGATGTTACGTACAATGCCACTAAAGTCAGTACAAGCCGTGAAGGAAATTACCGCGTTACGACTACAAGACATTTTTTGGTGCGTAGGGCCGGTACATTAGATTTTGTCAATCTTCCGGTTGACGCTCATTCCAAAATACCCAATGAGGTGACTGAATCTATTGAGCCTTTTAATGCCGATTCAGCTCTCCCTTTCTCTTTCCCTATCCTTGCAGGGAGCTTAGCAGACCGTGCGGATGTAGATAGTGAAACATGTAAAAAGCGGGCCGATGAACGTATCTCCAACAGCGTTGCTTCAGCGCTTCAGACTACAACCACCATGTATGACTCCGCTGTGCCGCGCGCCTCAAGGATTCATGTGCCAAGCGGTAAAAGCGAAGGAGCTCTTTTCCCATTATGGCATATTACAACAAAAAAAGATAATCAAACCTACTCCTTTGCAATCAACGGACAGACAGGCGAATTTACCTGTAACATTCCTTATTCTAAAAAATCAGCCTTGCTTTGGTTCGCATCGCTCACTTTAGGCTTTAGCGCTATTGGAAGCCTCGGTTACTGGTTACTGTACCTCTTGGGGGTGATTGTATGAAAAAGAAAATAGTGGCTCTATCACTTCTTTTAGTATTGTTGTTTTCCTTTGCATCCTATGCTGAAGTGTATGATTTGGCTGACCTTTTAACCGAGCAAGAAGAGCAACTTCTCAATGCTCAATTGGAACAAATTTCACAAAAGCATCAACTGGATTTGATGTTGATTACAACCAATGACAGCTCAGGTATGAAGCCCGACCTGTTTGCCATTGAATTTTATGAAACAAAACGCTCCGAACCTTTTCCTGAAGAAGCCCTCATTTTCGCTATCTGCATGGATATTCGAAGCTACGGGGAGGCTGCCTACGGAGAAAGGATTGAAAAGAAGTTTACCTATAGTGAAGACTCTGTACTTCCTGATGTTATTGCCCCTCATCTAACGAAGGGTGATTACTATCAAGGGTTTAAGAGCTATCTGGAATATGTAGATAATCGTATGACTTTTCGCCTTCCCTTGATTGTGATTGTACCTGTTGCTGCTTTCGTGGCCTTAATAATTGTATTCTTGATGATTCAGCAAATGAAGCACGCAAAACCAAAGCATGCAGCCAATTATTATACGCCCAATGCCATCAACCTCACCCGTAAAGAAGATATTTACCTTTATAAAACTGTGACGCGTACTAAAATAGAAAGCAACAAATCGTCCGGTTCTTCTGGCGGTGGCAGATCTGTTTCTTCTTCAAGCGGTAGGTCTTATGGCGGTCGCAGCGGCAAGTTCTAATGCACCATTTTGCTCAATTAATTAAATGAAAACCGCCGATTCATGCGGCGGTTTTTTATCCAACAAGAGGGGTAATATCGTCATTTTCAGACTTGGGTGACCTTTTAAGCCTTACCAATCTCAAAAGCCGTCTAAAACGGCGTTTTTTGATTTTGACACTGGGCTCCGCATAGACGTGTCCCTCGTCAAAATTAACTTGTTCCGGTGGCTGCTCTAAAAGCTCAGGATCCTTCAAGCATTCAAAGAAGCGAGCCAAGACTTTTGAATAAGTAAGCCCAGGACAGATACGCTCGTCCACTACAATGCCCAAAGGCAGTTTGCGCGCCCGTCTTACCTTGCCCTCACGGGTCAGTTCCAGTTTTTTTACATTGGAGCCCATAGATACAAAAACAGAAGTTGTTCCGAAATTATAAATGTGGTGAAGAACGGACGGCAGCCCAATCGAGGCAACATTGGTTATAAACATACCGGTATGGAAAGGACTTTCATTGATAATGGCCTTGGGAATCAACCCATAACGATCAAGAATTTTAGCAAGCCCAACCAAAATATTGGCAACAAGAGGATACTTTAATAAACGGACAATTTTCAAAGTATTGTTGTTTGCCTGACCGACAGCTGCTGCTTTTATCTCTTTTTGGTTACGAGCAGCGACATCAAAAACAGTGTCATGCGGGTCATATTTAACTTTAACAGTGTTTTCTTCTTGCCTACCGTCGGGAAAGTTTTGTAAAACGGCAAAAGATACAGTCAGTTCATTGCGAGCGTATAAACGCTTGTTTGCAACAAAACGGTTTAAACTGGGCATTTCAGCAACAGTTCGTACATATGCAGCAATGATAATGTCCATAAAGGAAATTTTATAGGCTTCTTCGCCTTTACGCACGATATAACGTGCCAATGCTTCATAATCAAGTTCATGTTCCAGCATGACCTGAGCATCACAGCGCATCGGCATAAAATACGGTGTTACAGATACGATGGGATCTATGTCTTTGACAAGCCATCCATCAGCTCTTTTACCAAACACAGAACACCTCCTTTACTCGAACATTCTATCTATAAAATGCGTATTCGTCAAGAGATGAAAAGAAGCGTTGTTCCTTAATGATTTGACAAAGGTAGCTCTAAAAGTATATAATGCCGCTACCGGCGATGAAAAGATAAGGTACGGTGGAAAACGAGCAGAGAGGGAGCGCATGGCTGAAACGTTCCTACGTAAAAACCCTACCCGTTCACTTTGGAGCCTCTTGGGTGAAATTTTAGTAGTTCAAGACGTGCAGGCGCGTTAAGTCTATCAAGTGGCAGCTCTGCTGCAATTTGGGTGGTACCACGGCTATTCGTCCCATGTGTTAGCATGGGATATTTTATTTAGGAGGAAACATGACGCAAAAGCTACAAACAATCGAGCAAAATGCTTTAGAAGCCATTCAAAAAGCTCAAACAAATGACGAAGTGTATCAGGTTCGTCAACAAATTTTGGGCAAAAAGGGCAGCTTAAACCTTATTTTAAAGGGGTTGGGTTCTTGCTCCCCTGAAGAAAAACGAACAATTGGTTCACTGGCTAACCAATTAAAGGAACGTATTACCCTTGCTTGTGATGAAAAGGAAAAAGACATTTTAAACAGCGCCAGCTTTATAAAAGACACCTTAGATGTGACTTTGCCCGGTATCGCGCCAAAGATCGGCGGTTTACACCCCATCACCCAAATGTGTTATGACTTGAATGATGCTTTCCGTTCGCTTGGGTTTGAGATTTTTGCGGAAGATGAAATCACCAGTGAAAAGTATGGTTTTGATAACCTGAATTTCCCGCCCGAGCATCCTGCCAGAGAAAGCATGGATACATACTGGCTAAAAGGTTCTGAACACACAAGGGGCGCGGAGCGTTTATGTTTGCGTCCACATTTGACGGGCGCTTCCGTCCGTTATCTAAAAAAGCATGGTGCTCCGGCCAGGTTTATCTATCCCGGTCGTGTTTACCGAAATGAAAACACCGATGCGCGTCATGAAAGGGCATTTTTCCAATACGAAGCGCTTATTGTTGAAAAAGATTTCGCTTTTTCATCGGGCGTTCTTCTTATGCGCACCATTCTTGAAAAGGTTTTTGGAAAGCAGGTTGATATCAGGATGCGAGCAGGCTTCTTCCCCTTTGTGGAACCTGGTTTTGAAATTGATATGAAGTGTCAAGTTTGCGGCGGTCAGGGATGTAAAGTCTGTAAAAACGTAGGCTGGATTGAAGTAATGCCTGGCGGTACTCCTCACCCTAATGTTCTAAAGCAAGCAGGTCTTGATCCTAACGTGTGGTCAGGTTTCTATATCAACATTGGTCTTGACCGCATGGTCATGATGCGCTACGGGATTGATGACGTGCGCCTATTCCATAGCGGTGATTTGCGTTTTCTTGGCCAATTTAAATAAGGGAGTAACGACATGAAATTATCTTTACAGTGGATGAAACAATATGTATCTTTACCTGAGAATCTAACAACCGAACAGTTGAGCTATGACTTAACCATGCGCACGGTGGAAGTAGAAAGCGCTGTCAATATTGCTGACGACTTAAAAGGTGTTGTGGTCGGAAGCATCCTTGAAGTTCTCCCCCACCCTCAGGCTGACAAACTGCGCATATGCACGGTTGATATTGGCAAAGAACAGCCCTCCACGATTGTTTGCGGCGGATCAAACCTTTCCCCCAATATGAAAGTGGTTGTTGCCGCACCCGGCGCCATGGTGCGATGGCACGGCGAGGGTGAGCCGGTTGAAATCAAACCAGCTAAGTTGCGGGGCGTTTTAAGTGAAGGAATGATCTGTTCCGCATCTGAACTCGACCTTGACGGACTCTTCCCATCAGGTGAAGAGCGGGAGATTATGGATATCTCCTCCTTTGAATGCCAAAGCGGAGATGCTGTCGCTGATGTTTTGGGTTTGGATGATATCATTCTTGAAATCGACAATAAATCTATGACAAACCGTCCCGACTTGTGGGGACACTATGGGATGGCTCGTGAACTTGCTGCCATTTATCAAGTACCATTGAAAGAATTACCAAAGTTCTCCCCGCCAGAAGACATCCCGTCCTATCCTGTTGAAATTCATGATCCGGACCGCTGTGGGCGCTATTGTGCTATGGTTTATGATGGGGTTAATAATATTCCTTCTCCATATCAATTAAAGCTTGCTTTATGGAAATGCGGGCTGCGTCCCATCAATGCGCCGGTTGATTTAACCAACTATATCATGCTTGCCGTTGGACAGCCTACACACGGGTTTGACCTGAACCTAGTTGAAGGGGGCATCATCGTACGCAAGGCAGAACCGGGTGAACAGCTGACTTTACTTGACGGAAGCAAGCTCAAGCTATCTGTAGAAGATTTGGTTATCGCTAATCATCAGGAAGCCATGGCGCTTGCCGGTATCATGGGGGGTGAAAAAGACTCCATCGGTGAAGAAACACAAGCAATGCTTCTTGAAATCGCTACTTTTAATCCCTTATACATCCGCAGAACAGCTACTCGCTTCCAAATTCATACAGATTCAGCCATTCGTAATGAAAAGGGCTTGAATAGTCAGCGTATTGATGAGGCAATGGGCGTTGCGCATCAGATGATTGCCAAACTTTTCCCGCAAGCAAAGCTTGTAGCTTATGGCGAACAAGCCCCTGTACAAACCAAAGAAAATGAAATTGCTGTTTCTCTTACTTGGCTTGGTAAGCGTTTGGGACAGGAAATTCATTTTGAACAGCTTCAACGTTTACTTTCTCCCTTGGGTTATGTGATAAAGCAGGAAAACGATGCTCTGGCATGTGTCACTGTTCCCACTTGGCGCTCAACTGGCGATGTCTCCCTGCCAGATGATATTCTTGAAGAAGTCGCCCGAATGATTGGTTACGAAAACTTTGAATTCATTCCTCCCAAGGTTGCCCTCACAAAAGCTATTAAACAAGATGATTATGACCTTGAGCGTGCTCTGCGTGAATATTTAGCAAAGTCTTGCGGAATGCAGGAAATCTTTTCCTATCCTTGGGTTGATGAAAAGTACATCCAAGCTGCAGGTTTTGAGCTGGATTCTTGTATAGAACTTAGCGACCCGCCCTCTCCTGAAACTTCGCACTTGCGACCTTCTCTGATCCCAGCCATTTTAGAAGGCATTGAAACAAACCACAAGTTCCTTGAAACCTTTGCTTTCTTTGAAAAGGCTCAAGTTTTCCGAAAAGGCAAAACCAATCCCAGCGAAGAATCAGAAACTCTTCCGGTTATGCCAAACATGATTGCCGGTGCTATTGTCGGCAAATCACCTGAACAGGTCTTCAGGCAGCTGAAAGGTGTGCTTGAAAAACTGGACCGTCAAACCATGATTGAAAGTTGTTCATTTAAGCAGGAAGAAAAACCTTCCTGGGCAGATAGAAATGCCTGGCTTAACTTTATGCAGGGGGATGTCATGATCGGAAGCATGGGTATTCTCTCCCCTATTACCTGCAGTCAAGCAGGTATCAAGCGTGTGTGCGCAGCGGCATTTGAAATCAACGTTGATTTGATCCAGGTGCTGCCTTCCCGCAGTAATACCTATGAAACTTTGCCCCAATTCCCCTTGGTTGAACAAGACTTTTCCATCCTGTTTGATAAAGATGTGAAGTGGGCACAGGTTGAGGAAACCATCCAAAAGGGTGTATACCGTTTGGAGTTTATTGAAGAGTACCATGGGGAAAGGGTACCAGAAGGTAAAAAATCCCTTACTTTCCGTGTCTGGTATCGTTCGGACGAAGGTACTTTAACGTCAGATCAAATTGCGGAAAAATCCAACTCCATTGTTAAAAAACTCAGCAAACGATTGGGCGGGCAATTATAGCCAAAAATAGAAAAGACCGGAATGATTGTTCTCATCCCGGTCTTTTTAATAATAAATTACATCTGTACGATAATGGCATCAACAAGTTTGGAAAAAATTTCCTTTACTTGTTTACCGGTTTCCAAAACTTCTTCATGAGACAGAGCTTGGCTGGTCATGCCTGCTCCCAAATTTGTGATGACGCTGATACCTAGAACTTCCATACCGCTGTGCCTTGCAACAATAACCTCCGGAACCGTTGACATGCCTACGGCGTCTGCGCCCAAAACACGAGCGGCACGAATTTCAGCCGGTGTTTCGTATGTAGGTCCGTTAAACCAACAATAGACACCTTGTTGCAAAGGAATATTTAGTTTTTCCGCTTCATTTATTGCAATTTCCCTGAACTTAGGTGAAAAAGCCTGGGTCATATCCGGAAATCTGGGGCCGAATTCATCCATGTTTTTGCCACGAAGAGGATTTTTGCCGGTGAAATTAATAAAGTCGGTAATAAGCATTAACTGTCCGGGTTGAAATGAAAGATTAATGCCGCCTGCTGCGTTGGTAAGAATGAGCTTTTTAATACCCATCAAAGAAAAGACCCTGATTGGAAAGGTGACCTTTTTCAAACTATAACCCTCATAGCTATGAAAACGGCCACTCATAAGCAGGACTTTTTTATCATTCAGAGTACCTGAAATCAATTTGCCCGCATGTCCGGGAGCTGTCGATTTGGGAAAACCGGGAATGTCAGCATAATTGACTTCTTTCCGGTTAGATAATCTTTCTTCATAACCACTTAAGCCACTGCCCAATACAATGGTTATTTCAGCTTGTCCCAAATGTTTAGTAATAAATTTTGCTGCGTGATGATATTTTTCCATATTTATATAATCTCCTTATTAAATGATGTTGCGTTAAAACGTTCAGTCAATCCAAAATATTCGCTGAGGGTCGCGGCAATATCCGCAAAGGTTGAACGAACGCCAAGGTCAGTTAAACTCTTCATACCTTTTTTCCATGCTAGCACCGGTACATATTCTCTTGTATGGTCAGTACCCTTATAGGTGGGGTCACAACCGTGATCGGCAGTGATTAGCAGCAAATCTCCCGGGTTTAAGGCAGCTTTGATTTGAGGTACTACACGGTCAAAATCCATCAGGGCATTTGCGTATCCTTGCACGTCACGTCTATGTCCGTAAACCATATCGGTATCAACTAAATTGACAAAGCACAGACCATTGAATGGACGCTCTAAGTATTCAAACATCGCCTCTATACAAGCGGGATTACCGGCGGCGTGGTTGCTTTGCGTAATTCCTTTTTGCGCGAAAATATCTTCAATCTTTCCTACAGCAATCACGTCGTGCCCTGAAGATTTAAGGGTATCTAGCACTGTTAATCTGGGCTCAAGTGAAAAATCTCGGCGATTTCCGGTACGCTTAAAAGCACCTTTTTTATCACCAATAAAAGGGCGAGCAATCACCCTGCCAACTGCGTATGGTCCCGTCAACATGGAACGCGCCGTTTGACACATGGCGTATAAATCATTTGGCGGAATAATTTCTTCATGGCAGGCAATCTGAAACACACTATCGGCGGATGTGTAGATGATTGGCCAGCTGGTTTTAATATGCTCTTCTCCTAACTCGTCTAAAATGACAGTCCCGGAAGCCACTTTATTTCCAAGTGTTTTTCTTCCGATAGCATCTTCAAAACGAATCATAAAATCTTGCGAAAAGCCGTACGGAAAAGTTGGAAAAGCTTGAGAAAGAACCTGCCCCGCAATTTCCCAGTGTCCAGTTGTGGTGTCTTTACCGGGAGAACGCTGTGTCATTTTTCCGAAGGCACCGATTGCGCTTGAATCCTTTGGCAGGTAGGTCCCGTTAATGTATCCCAAGCCTAAGGCACCTAAATTGGGCAGCGCTAAGTTTGTGTTCTGAGCAATATGACCGATGGTGTTTGCCCCCTCATCTCCGTATAGATGGGCATCAGGCAAAGCTCCTACTCCGGCGCTGTCAAGCACGATCAGGACAGCTCTTTTGTTCATACATCCTCCTACGGAAACACAGTTTGCTCAATTGTTTCAATAACTGTATAATATCATAGGAGGGCTTTTTATGGCAACATGGTTGGCAACAGCGGCTTTTGGACTTGAAGGTATTGTTAAAAGAGAGCTGAAAGATTTAGGAATAGACAGCAGCGCCGAAAATGGCGGTGCTCGCTTTGAGGGAGATTTATCCGCCGGATTTCTGGCCAATTTAGCCCTTAGATGTGCCGATCGGGTGTTGCTGATTGTTAAAGAAGGCAGAGTTTACAGTTTTGAAGATTTGTTTGAAGCAACCAGGTCCATTTCTTGGGCTGACTATTTGCCAAAGAATGCCCGTTTTCCCGTTACTGGTAACTGCACCCGCAGCCAATTGATGAGTGTAAGTGATTGCCAAAAAATCATTAAAAAAGCAATCGTTGAAAAGCTCAATGAAACCTATCGCCAATCCTGGTTTCATGAAGACGGCGAACTCTACCCCATTCAATTTGCACTACACGAAAATAATTTACGTATTTCTATTAATACAAGCGGTGATGCACTCAACCGCCGCGGCTACCGCACCTGGACTGGTGAAGCTCCTATCAGAGAAACCCTGGCCGCTGCAATGGTTATCTTGGCGCCAAACAGGCGCAATATGCCCATTTACGACCCTTGCTGTGGTACGGCTACCCTTTTGATCGAAGCAGCCTTTTTAAGGGCAAATAGAGCCCCTGGGCTTGAGCGTGATTTCCTGATGGAAAACTGGGTAAATGTTCCCAGAAACGTTTTTAATAACATACGAGCTAATGCCAGAAGCCAAGTTAATTTTAATCAAATAGGTGAAATCAGCGGAAGCGATATTGATGAAGAGGCACTGGTTCTTGCCGAAAAACACATTAGACAAGCGGGGCTTGAGGGATATATACACCTTAAAAAGAAAGACATTCACGATTTAGAGCTTCCGTATGCTTCACAGCTTATTATTACCAATCCCCCCTATGGTGAAAGATTAAGCGATCGAAAAAACGCAGAAGCCATATACAAGGCATTGGGACGCTTGCTTAAACAGTCATCAGGGAATGCCCTGTGTGCCATTTCATCACACCCCGGCTTTGAACGGGTCATCGAAAGACGATGCAATCGCAAGCGCCGTTTATATAATGGCAGGCTTGAATGCGAGTACTATATCTATCAGCCTAAAACATGAGGAGGCCTTTTGGATAACCATCTTTCAGGAACCATTCTATCTACTATTTTCCGCAATGATACGAACGGGTATTCTGTCATCAGCATAAGTGTCGAGCAAGAAGTGGAAACTGTTGTCGGCTGTTTTCCTTTATTTTCTGATGGCGAATCCGTTCATTTTTACGGTTCCTGGGATGAACACCCCATCTATGGCAGACAATTCAAAGCATCCAAGTTTGAGGCGAGTATGCCTTCCAGCCTGGATGAAATTGAAAGGTATCTTGCATCCGGCATTATCAAAGGGATTGGCAAATCAACTGCGCGGCTGATCGTAAAGCAATTTGGCACGCAAACATTTGAGGTTCTTGAATCTACTCCCGAAAGGTTGATGGAAGTTCATGGCATCGGGAAAGTCCGCTATCAAATGATGTTTGATAGCTTGCAGCAAACCTTAGGCACCCGAAGCGCGATGATTTTCCTGCAGAAGCACTCGATTACTTCCAGTCTATCTCAAAAAATTATCAGGCGCTATGGTTCAAATACAAAAGCTATCTTATTAGAAAATCCCTATCGTTTGATTGATGACTTTAAAGGTATAGGTTTTGAAAGAGCGGACACCATCGCTCTTTCTATGGGGATTGAACATCATTCTACTTACCGCATCGAGTATGGCATTCGATACATTATCAAGCAAGCAGCCCTTGAAGAAGGCCATACCTGTGTTCGCAAGGATAGCCTCATATCCCAAACAGTGGAATTAGTCAAAGTGGCGATTGAAATGATTCAAAACACTGTTCAAACCATGCTGTTATCGGGTGAACTGTTTTCGCTGATGTTAGATGACATAGAGCATCTAACCCTACCCTACTTTCTTGAATCCGAACGAACAATCGCGCTCTCTTTATTGCGGTTAATGGCTTCCAATATATCATCTATACAAACGGAAGAAGATATTAATAGAAATATCGAGCTATTTGAACACATCAATCATCTTGAATTTAGCAATACTCAAAAACAGGCTATACGCTTGGCCGTTCAATCAGGAGTGTTGGTCATTAGCGGCGGTCCGGGAACGGGTAAAACAACGATTATTAACTGTATTTTACAGCTAATTGGCAAAGACCATACCCTACTAGCAGCTCCCACTGGGCGTGCTGCAAAACGCATGCAGGAAGCAACATGGCATGAAGCAAAAACTATTCATAGACTGCTTGAATATAATGGCAAAGAAGAGACTTTTTCCTATAATAAAGACCGCCCCCTTGAGTGTAAATGCCTGATTATCGACGAGGTATCCATGGTGGATATTTTTCTGATGCGCTCAGTATTGCAGGCTGTAGCTACGGGCACTAAGCTGATATTGGTTGGCGATGCGGACCAGTTGCCTTCCGTTGGCCCCGGAAACGTGCTGAAGGACATCATAGATAGCAATGTAGTCCCAACAGTTTTACTGGATGAAATTTTCAGGCAAGATAAAAACAGTTCCATTGTTTTGAATGCCCATCACATCAAGCATGGAGAAAAACCAGAGTATCTTGGCAAAGAAAGTGACTTTTTCATGGTCACTACTCAAGGGCCTCATAATGTCGCAAAAACCATCCTTAATCTATATTCCCAACGACTGCCCGATTATTTCAATAAACAAGGCACCCCCGCAGATATTCAGGTATTATCACCCATGAAAAAAGGAGCTTGTGGGACTAATGAATTAAACAAATTGTTGCAAGCCCAAGTCAACCACCTCGGTATGCGGGATGAAATCATATATTCCGACACACATTTTCGTCTCAATGACCGTGTGATTCACACCCGAAATAATTACTCCATTGAGTGGATAACCGATGATGGCGACATGGGAAACGGTGTTTTTAACGGCGATATTGGCACCATTGTTGATCTTGATATCGAAGCCTGCATCCTGCTTGTATTGTTTGATGATGGAAAGAAAGTCTATTATGACTATCCGCAGCTTGAAGACTTAGAGCTTGCTTATTGTCTTACTGTCCATAAAAGTCAGGGCAGCGAGTTTGATGCCGTCATTATTCCCGTTGTGGGCGGACCACCTAAATTATTAACGAAGAATTTGTTTTATACTGCCATAACCCGAGCAAAAAAATTGGTTGTTTTGGTCGGAACAGATGATTATGTTCAACAAATGATAACCAATCCCTATTCCAACAATAGAAACACAAGCTTAGGTCAGCACCTGCAACACTATGCCTTTATGTATGAATAAGATTATTAATTTTGTCAACTCCATATTATTTCCCTCCGTCACCTGTGTTTCATGCCGCCATCCGCGGTTAATAACACAGGGAGCCGCCTTATGCGACCGATGCATGATTGAGCTGGAAGAGGAGCGATTAGCTGACCTTGTGTGTCCAAGGTGCCTGTCGCCTAAGCGCCGCAATAGTTCCTGCCAATTTTGTTTGGAAGGCGGAATGGAAGGGCTTGCAGCATGCTACTCCCCTTTTCACTATCATGGTGTTTCAAGGGCTTTAATTATTAGTTTTAAATTCGGCTTGGTACTTGATTCCGGTATTCTCTTGGCAAAGATTATGGCCAACGAAATCAAAGGGTTGGAATTTGACGCTATTGTGCCCGTCCCCCTTCATCCTAAGCGATTATCCGAACGGGGGTTCAACCAAGCTCTTACTCTATGTGAGCTTATTGGAGAAGAAAACGACATTCCAGTGCTGGAATCCATTGAACGAATTAAACATACAAAACAACAAGCAAAGCTCAGAAAAACAAAGAACCGGAGCAAAAACGTTGATTCTGCCTTTGTCGCTAAAGACAACGTGCGTGAGAAACGTATCTTATTGGTTGATGATGTGCGTACGACCGGCGCGACGGCACGCGCATGTGCGAAGGCTCTATTAAAGGCAGGGGCAAAAGATGTTTCTCTTTTAACCGCTGCTGTCGCGCCACACAAGGAAGGAAAAACTACCGTATGAAAGAACAGTTTGTTAGATCTGCCGCAGTACTGGGCGCCGAAGCGATTGAAAAACTAAATCGTGCAACCTTTGCGGTGGTTGGACTTGGTGGTGTTGGGGGTATTTGTGCTGAAACGTTGGCTCGTGCCGGTGTCGGTCGACTCGTTTTGATTGACTTTGACTTTATACAAACCAGCAATATTAATCGGCAGGTATTTGCTCTCCACTCTACCGTGGGGCAGTTAAAAACTGAAGTTGCGCAAAATAGACTGTTGGATATCAATCCTGATTTGGATTTATCACCTTATCCCTTGAAACTATCGGAAGATACAATCAAAACAATTCCTTTTGCACAATGTGATTATATTCTAGACTGTATCGATGATGTTCCGGCCAAACTTCTTTTAGCACTTGAGAGTCAAAGACTCAATATTCCTATCATCTCCTGCATGGGAACCGGAAAAAAAACAAACCCGGCTTTGCTTGAGTTTGCAGATCTGTTTGAAACAAAAAACTGCCCACTTTCAAGGGCAGTCAGACAAAAGGCAAAAAAACTAGGTATCAAAGAGTTACAAGTAGTGTACTCCCCCGAAACACCCAAAGGCGTATGCGTGCAGGGAGATGAGCGACCCTCACCTGGGAGTCTGCCCTACGTGCCGCCGATGGCCGGGATAATGATGGCTGCAAAGTCAATTGATCATTTCCTTTCTTTGCAGGCAGAATAAGCTTTTTGGGCAATTGAATAATCAAATCCTTTACGGGCCAACATGGCTATTACTTTTTGTTTACGTTTCATCGGATCCGTCGTATCCTTCAAGGTTTTTAGATATTTTTCCGCATGTTTTTTCGCGACTTCAAGTGTATCTGAATCGTTATATTCTTCAAACAGCTCATCGATCAAATTGATGTCTATACCTTTTTGTTTAAGCTCTTGCTTGATACGTAGCTTTCCATACTGACGGCTTCTTCTTTCGATATAATTCGTAGCGTATTTATGGTCATCAAGCCATCCTGCTTTTTGGAGGGTGTTTATAACTTGTTCAACGATGTTTTGCGGGTATCCTGCTTGAAATAACTTCTCTTCCAATACTTTGGTGGAGTAGTCACGATTTTGTAATAGATAGTCCGCTTTTTGGGCGCAAAGCTTTATCGCATCAGCAGAATATAAGTGGAAATACTCCTCATAAGAAAACTTGTCCCCTTTTCTTGCCGGATACATTCTCAACAAAGGAAGCGGGACAATACACTGCTCACCAGAAGCTAGCAATAATTGGTATATGCCACCCGGTCTTTTAGTTACTTCTACGACAATATTTTCCATGAAATATCTCCTGCCAAATATCAATTAAAGCTAGATTAATATCTGTTAGAACGCCATCTCTTTCAAGAGAAGCACCTGATGATAATAAACAAAATCCGCTGCGAATATTAGGATCAAAAAATATTCCATGAACACCTCCGTAGGCTAAACCTTGATGGCCATAAAAAGTTGGATATTTCCCTGTGTTTACAATAAACAAACCTAAGCCTTGAGAGAGGCGAGAATCTCTCGCGCCAAAGGCAGCGATGGGTTTGCGCATTTTCTCCATAGTTGATGGTTTTAGAAAATCATGATTCATTAAGGCTTGCGAAATTTTGAATGCGCCGTCAACAGACAACCAGCAATTACCTTGCGCTAAAGTAAAATGCCTTTCCGGATCCACAACATTAATATCTTTAGGCCGGGTTAAGGCTCTTTGGCCAGCATCCAAAGACAGTTTGAACACCGGAAACACCTCATAAGAATTTGATAAAACTTGATTCTTAGGTGGATAAAACGAGGCGGTAATAGAAAGAGGCTTAAAGACAGTTTCTTGCATGATTTGCTCAAACGATTGCTTGAGTTTAACTTCAAGAAGCGAAGCTATCAGACCCGCCCCAAAGTTTGAATAGCTCCAAACATCTTCTTGTTTAAAATTATCTTCTTGATTGAGCAATGTTTGTAGTGACGTTTGGTTTGTTATTCCCTGGTTATAACTGTTTCCATCCTGTATGATAGAGGTATGACTTAGTAATTCTCTAAAAGTAACTTGGTAGCTGCTTTGCTCAAATAAGGGCAGCGGTTCATCTAAATCTATTAAATCCTGTTCATATAGCCGCAAAACTCCCATAGAAGTTACCATTTTGGAGACAGAAGCGCTGCGAAAAAAGGTATTTTCTGTGATCCTATTTTCTGTATCTCTCTTTCCGTAACCGAGACTAAACCAAATTTCCCGATCACTGAAAAAAGCAACAACTGCTCCATGCGTACGATAATCGCGCAGAACACTTTCTACTCGCTGTTTTAACTCATAAGTTCTCCGCTCGTTTTCTTTTGATACAAAAATAATGGAATCCTGCACTTTACCTTTTGGTAAAACTGTGCACGCAAAATTATATAATCTCTGCTTCATGCTTTCTCGCCTTTTTAAAATAGATAAACATAATCGGTATATAGCTGATAAAGCCAGCTAGTGTCATAAGATATTTTTGAAAAAGAGCTCCTATCAATAAACAAATAAAAGAAATGGAAACAACAATCAAAACACCCCTCGTTTCTCTAAACTTTTTAAATAGATAATAAGTTGATATGATAATAAAAACTAGACTAATCAATTGTGAAATGCGAAGAGGGCCTAGCATGAGGCTGTCTGTGCGTAAGGGTTCAATGATGGAACGTCCCAAACCATAGAAAAGGAAATAAAATATCGTTACAAAACCAGCGCTTTTTCTTGTTTTCTTTTGTAAGTAAAACAGAGCCATCGCTGCCAACAGATTCCATATCGATTCATAAAAAAAGGTTGCACAGTACCATTGTCCATCAATGAAGACCCCTAAGGGGAAAAACTGAAAGCTTGTATTAGCAATAATAGCACCATAGGCTTCTTGATTAAAGAAATTTCCCCACCTGCCAATTGATTGGCCAAGAAGAACTGGCGGCAAAGCCATATCGGTCAAGACAAGTATTGAAATCGTTTTTTTCTTGGCAAGCAATAACAGACCAATAAAGCCCCCTATAATACCGCCGTATATAGCCAGTCCGCCTTCCCAAACAGCCAGGATTTTCCAGGGTTGGTGCAGGTATTGTTCGACTGAAAATAAAACGTAATAGATTCTTGCTCCTAGAACTCCCAAAGGAACTGCGTAGAGAATCATGTCTAGCCCTATGTCTGAATATAAAGAGCGCTTTTTCCCCTCACGCTGCAAAATAAAGCTCGCAAGCAAAATAGCAGAGGCAATTAAAAGGCCGTATAGATTAATTCGCATGACCTATTCCTTTAGCGCAAGCACACAAAACCAGGCTACACCATGAATAAGGCCTTTTTCATTTAAACAAAACTTGCCATGATGAAGCGGATAGTATTCGCTATCCTCACTTTGCACGCCAAGCAGCACATAACAACCAGGTGCAATTTGGCTGTATTCAGAGAAATCGTCACCGACCATCTGAGCCGGAACCTGTACCACCTGAATATCTGCAAGAGCTGCTGCTTCACTGGCGTTTAAGGTTAATTCTTCATCGTTGATAATAATTGAAGAAAGAACGTCTAATTGGAATTTTCCCTCGCAGCGATGTGCTTGCGCGATTAAATGAGTCATTTCCTCAATATGCTTCAAAATCACTTCCCTGACGCTAGGCTCCACCACGCGTACAGTACCTTCAATCAGGGTTTGGTCCGCAATAATATTCCAGCGATTACCTGCTTGAATCTTACCAATTGTAATTACACCCGCTTCTTTAGGCGAAATAAACCTTGAAATAATGTGCTGGAGGGACTGAAGTAAGGCGCCCGTTGCAGCAATTGTATCCTGCGCTGTATCAGGAGCAGCCGCATGCCCTGACTTTCCACACAACTTAATCGTAATCTTATCTGTTCCGGAAAAGATGCTGCCTTTTTTTAGCCCAATCGTGCCCACCGGTAAATCCGGCCAAACGTGCAAGCCATAAAACTGTTGTACATCGTTGATAAGTCCGGTATCAATGACTGCTTGAGCGCCTCGCTCGCCTTCTTCAGCTGGTTGAAAAATGACATATACTCGCTGCTGCAATTCGTTTTCAAAATACTTCAAACAGCGTGCTGTCGCTAAACCAATTGCAATATGGGCATCATGACCACAGGCGTGCATGACCCCTTGATTTTTAGATGCAAACGATAAACCGGTATTTTCGGTGATATTAAGCGCATCCGTATCGCACCGAAAAGCAACGGTGGATTTAAGACTTAGTTTTCCGATTGTAGCGATGGTAATGGTATCACTGGGTGCAAGAAAATCAACGCTGTACTCTGAGAGGATTTCTCTAATGCGGCGATTGGTCTCTTTTTCCTCCCGGGAGAGCTCGGGATATTGATGAAACAGCCGCCTTGTTTCAATGATCCAACTTTCATTTTCTTTTAACCAATGTTTGACTGCTTGAATCATAGTTGTAACCATCCTCTTTCAAATAATAATTGATAAACAGGCTGATGGATGAGCTCATCTTTCAGATACACATATTGATTGCTCGAATTCACCATGCGGCCATCAGGCCATGGAATGATACCGGAACCATCTAAAGCAAGGTGATGTTTTTTCTCATCACCAACCGGAAGTATTTTGGATACTCGATTATGGCAGCGGTTGCCAAGCAAAATATCAAATACACCAAGGTCCGGATCAATAGCTATATGGTTCCCGGTATATCCACTTAAGCCAAAGCTTTGTCTACCCATCCAAGAGGGTAATTCACTTAATCGTTGCACTGAGCTTTTTGAAAAACAAAGCAAACCCATATATTGGCGATAGGCACCGCTTACTTTGGAATAGCCGGTTCTATTAAGGCCTATAAGAGATAGGAGAGACTTGGAAATCACTTTCCCCTGTAACAGACCTTGAGCCAAGAGAACCATATCGGCAATGGTGGAAAAAATCCCCGCATGCCCGCTGACACCAAGACCTAAGTCTTGAATGATTCTTGCCTTGGGGTCATGTGGTTTGCCAGGCTTTACGTCAATATCCAAATGATATTTTCCATAAATAATTTGGTGCTCATAATTATAATTCACACAACGATACACTTGGTTTTCAGGAACAGCGCAAAAAGTATGATACATAGACAAGGGTATAAAAATAGCTTGCTTTAAATATTCTTCGTACGAACATTTCGCAACTCTCTCGATAATATATTTCAAGACCAGCGCATGCATATCGGAATAGATGCGTTCCCCATGAATGGGATAAGCTTTTACACTGAATATAAAATCAAGCAGACGTTCATGACAGGTCTGTCTATCTAATCTTTCGTCTGTTTGAAGACTGATTCTGTAACACAACAAATCGTATATTGATACTTCTTTTAAGAAAATAAATCTATCATCAACCATACCAACTGTGTCAGTCATCCGAAGCTGGCGCTTTTCAATCAATTGTAGAATAGAAAGGCAAGTAAGCAGCTTTGTAATGGATGCCAAATCAAACAGTGTATCTTGCCCAATCGGAACAATGTCCGTAACAAACTTTCCGTCAATTTGGTTAATCTCTTGCGCATTGCCAAACCAGTAGCACTCAGAATGAGATTGATTGCCAAAAGCAACGGACATACCCGTCAGCATTTGTTTCTCGACGCTCAGGCTTCCTAAAACATCGATGGAATTGTTGGAGGAACTTGTCTTTAACATACAAATATTCTCAAAATAAATACCGCAACAGCCAAGTACGATTGTTGCGGTAGAGATTCTTATTTGGTGCCGAACAATCGGTCTCCGGCATCGCCCAAACCGGGAATAATATATCCATGGTCATTCAGCTTTTCATCTTTAGCTGCCACATAGATATTGACATCGGGATGGTCTTTGCGCATCCGTTCAATTCCTTCAGGGGCGGCAATGATGGAAACCAAGCTAATATTGGTGCAGCCTCTTTGCTTGATAAAGTCGATAGCTGCGGAGGCCGAGCCGCCGGTTGCGAGCATTGGATCCAATACAAACAGATAACGGTTCTGAGCATCAGAAGGCAGTTTGCAATAGTATTCAACCGGTTCCAGCGTTTCAGGATCGCGGTATAAACCAATGTGTCCAACTTTTGAATTAGGGATTAATCTTTGAATACCATTGACCATCCCCAAACCGGCACGAAGGATAGGAATAATTCCGATAGGCATACCAGCCAAAACACTTATTTTGGTTTTCCCGATTGGGGTTTCTACTTCTACCTCTTCTGTCGGCAGATCGCGGGTCACTTCAAAAACCATGAGCATTGAAATCTCATCAAGCAGCTCTCTGAACTCCTTAGTACCTGTCGATTTATCCCGCATCATGCCGAGCTTGTGCTGAATAAGCGGATGATTGAAAATATGTACCTTGCCTTCCATGTTGTTTCCTTTCCTTTCACATAAGTTTAGCTTAATTATTATAAATCCATTGGTAAGGATTCGTCAAATTGCATGGGGAAAAGTTGGTGATATTTGTTGGCATCATCAAGCAAGGAACGCGCGTGGATTTGTGCACTCTCCCCTTCTGATTGGCCAAGCAAGCGCGCTATTTCTTTTTCTCGTCCGGTATCGTCTAAATATGTAGCACTGGTTAATGTTCGTCCCTCTGATTCGTTTTTTTCAATAAGTAGCTGAGCTGAAGCCATAGCAGCAATCTGCTGAAGATGCGTTACGCAAATCGCCTGACGAAAACGGCCGATTTGCCAGATTTTTTCTGCAACTACCTGAGCAGCCTTTCCCGAAATACCGGCGTCAATTTCATCAAAAACAATGGTGGGGAGGCTGGTTCTTTCAGCTGATACTGATTTAATGGCAAGCATGATACGTGAAAGCTCGCCACCAGAGGCTGTTTTACTGATTGGCTTATATTCTTCCCCTACATTAGCAGATATTAAAAAACGTATTTCTTCATGCCCTGTGGGCATAAAAGCTGTCTTTATGGTGCTTAAATCCACTTTGAAACGCGCGCTGGGCATGTTAAGATCTTTTAACTCCTGGTTAATGGCCTGTTCAATGGAACGTGCCAGTTCAAGCCGCAATTCAGTTAAAGTTTGCGCTTTTTGATGGAAAAGCTCAAAGTTTTTTTGGTTTTGGAGACTAAGAGTTTCTATTTCGCTCTCTATATTTTGATAACTACCAAGCTGATTTTTCATTTGCTGGAAACTATCCAACACTTCGGCAATACTTGTTCCGTATTTGCGTTGTAGTTTTTTAATCAAGTCCAGACGTGCCTCTATATCATCAAGGTCATTGTCATCTACTTGAAGATCCTGCATTGCCTTTTCAAGACCAAAACAAATATCTTCTGCTTCATAATAAATATTGTTTAGCCGTTCAAACTGGTCTTGGTAGTTGCTATCATATTCCCGGATATTTTCAAGTGCATCCTGGGCCTGTTTTATCCCTGCCAAAAGGTCTGTATCCCCGGACAAAACGTTCTGCGCAAGGGCCAAATTCTTTTTGATTCGATCTATGTTGCGTAACCTATCGCGTTGATTTTTAAGTTCCTCTTCTTCCCCATCCCGCAGATTTGCGTTTTCAATTTCTTCACATTGTTTGGTTAATTTCTCTATACGTTCAACACGAAACTCATCTTCCCGCCGTAATGCAGCTAATTTCCTTTTACTATCTTGAGCTATATCAAATAATGACTTGATTTCTTCAAGCGTTTGCTGATAGCTTTCATCTCCCAATGAATCCAAAAAAACAAGATGTTTACTTTCATCCATCAACGATTGATTTTCATGCTGACCAACTATTTCCATTAAAAATGCCGCCAGGGCTCTTAGGGTGGTTACATTAACCAATGAACCGTTGATGCGGCAAATTGTCTTACCGGAAGCAAAAACTTCACGAGAAATAATAAGAAAATCTTCAACTTCTTGAGAATCAATAATGGATTGCTCAAGCAAATAAGCCACAACATCTGTGGTGTGGCGTATATCAAATTCTCCTTCAATATAAGCGGACTTTTCTCCATGGCGTATCATGTCTCTATCGGAGCGTCCACCAAGGAGGAGCGAGACAGCATCAACAACAAGAGACTTACCGGCACCGGTTTCTCCCGACAAGACGGTCAAACCTGGCGCAAATGAAATCGCCATCTCCTCAATTAGAGCAAAATGACGAACATATAAACGCGTTAACATGTTTACCTGGATACCCTTATTGACTCTCTAAATCTATTAGCTACTTCAACAGCATCCTCTGAGGTGTTTAATATAACAAGGATGGTATTGTCACCGCAAATTGTGCCTAAGATTTCAGGCCATCTCATGTTGTCAATAGCTTCTCCAGCCACGTTTGCACTCCCGGACAAGGTGCGAATAACAATCAAGTTATTCACTTCCTGTATTGAAAGAACAGACTCAACGAACATGCGAACAAAGCGCTCTGAAACACCATGTTCGGCTCTGTCGGCAGTTGCGTAACGGTAACCGCCGTTTGGGGAGAGTACTTTTAGCAAGCGCAGCTCTTTAATGTCTCTTGATACAGTTGCCTGGGTAACCTTAATACCCATCTCAGTCAATATCTGAGCCAACTCTTCTTGCGTCTGTACTTCTCTTTCCTCAATAATAGAAAGGATGGCTGTTTGTCTTGCGTTTTTCATTATGATTCTCCTTCATCATCAAACCATTGAAGTTGTTTCTGGCGAAACCTTTGTATAAAGTTACTTTCATTAAATCGTACAAATTGCACACGTTTTTCGGACTTAGTAACGCTTATGTGAATAGAACGATGTACAGCTAAGGATATTTGACCGTCAACATATATACGATTTGCATGCTTGCTTTCAATAGGCATAAACAAATCAATTTTTTGATTGACAGGTAGCAGTATAGGTCGATGACTGGCAGCATGTGAACATACTGGAACAACTGAAATGCACTCGAGCTGAGGGTGAATTACAGGTCCACCGGCAGAAAGTGAATAACCTGTACTTCCTGTAGGAGTCGCAACAAGAACACCATCGCCTCGCAAAGTGTAAAGTTCTGTTCCTTCTACAGATACCTTGACGGTAATGCTTGACGGGTTATCCCCGCGCATCAAGGCAATTTCGTTGGTGACAAGATAACTTGTTCCGTCATCCACAGATGCTTGCAAAAGCATTCGATCTTCTAAACGATAGTCTTCATTAATTAACTTTGTTGCTAAGTGTTTGGCGTCAGTTAATTTTGTTTCGAGCAAAAAACCTAGTCTGCCAAAGTGTACGCCTAGAATGGGAACATTGCTGTCACCAGCATAGCTTGATATTCTGAGCAAGGTTCCATCTCCACCAAGGGAAACAATACAAGAAAAGCTATTATCTATTTGTTCAAGAGATAAAGCCTGCCCAATGCTTACTAACTTATGCAGCCAGTCTTCCATATAAACATGGCCTTGAAGATGTAGAAGTTGCTTGGCTAGAACCTTTGCTCCATCTACGGTTGCTTGTTTATATGGATTGGCAAACAGAAAATATTTTTTCACTGTCGCATAGCCTCCGTAGATAGTTTATCATTCCTTGCATAATATTGCAAACATTTATTCATCTTGGAATAAATAACTCCTATCAGGATTAAACCGAATAGGAGCAAATCTTTTATTCTTCGTGTATAGAGAAGGTGATACTAGGTCTTGAAGAATGATAATTTAGCTTCACATCAAAGCTGTCGTTGAACCAATACATATTTAAGTCTTTATCAATCCATACTGGATCATAGTACCGCAGATAAGAGGATAAGAAAGAAGCATAATACGATTCAATATTCGAAAATTTGTACGTGATAGAAGTTAATCCACCCTCTGTAAACGCCAGTTCCGCTTTTGCAGGCAGGCGATATATTTCTGAATTATCAATGATGATTTTATTTTTTCCAGCAGTTAGGCCGAGTTTGGTTTGTACACTTTCTATGCTCTCTTTCCAAACTAGCCCAATCAAAGGTTCCACATAAAAACTATAATCAATTGTGGTCACATCTTCTAAGGAAGTTAATCCAAAGACAGGCACTTTTCTTTGATTGTAATAAGAACCATATTCCTTGACCACCCTGACAAGCTTCCACTTGTCGTTGATTTTCAAAAAATGGTAGCGCTCGGTGTAATGCTCAATCGTGTCATCATCACCTTCGTCATAATAAAAAGACATGACACGGTACGGATAGAAATTGTTAAACAAGACCACTTCATAGTCGCGATAAGCGTTGACAAAATCGGTCAAATCAACATCTGTGCCTAATAGGCCTGATTCTTTTAGTTTATGGTAGCCTTCAACCCCCTCAAACCCATTGAGAAGTAGTAGCGCTTCAACTCTTTCATTTAAGTCTAGGCTATTAAGTTGCTCTGCAAAAATCTTTTCCGGACCACGGTATTCAAACACAATGGGTTTTGTATAGCCAAGCTCACCTTCGGCACTACGCAATATATTTGTTAACGCTGTTTTGGCATCAGAATAATTGTCGGATCGAATAGCAGGCAAGTTTACATGACAGCCTCTATATCGCTTTGAAGAAGGCGGATAAGTATAGTAAGTGAAACCATAGATATCAAAACTGGGAGACCTATTATCTATTTTAACTGTTAAGTATTCCCCGATTTCAGGATGTGTAAACCCTCTGGATAGCAATGCAGCAAAAGTATTAGTAGTAAACAACAAAAAAATAGCCACTAATATTAGAAAAATTCTTTTCATAATATATTACTCCGATAAAAAGTTCTTAATTCGGTCATTTTCAATCAATTGGTCATTGACTTTTATTACCTGATGAACACCTACACGTAGGTTCTCATACGGCGTGAAAGGCGATTTGGCATATACAAAACCTTCAAAGGATGAGTCAATAAATTGTTTGGCGATAGAAAGCAAATCTGTAAGTGAAATATTCGTATCAACATAAGGTAGAACTTCTTCAATAACGGCTAGCATTTCATCAAAAGATAAGCTGTGTAACTTTTCAAGACCGGCTTTCACTACTCGCTGCTGCCGATCATTACGGGAATCATTAGATGCAATGGCTCCCTCACTTGGGTCTCTTGCAGAAATGAATGCAAGAATTTGTTTACCGTTCATGTGAATGGTGCCAGCTGAAATTGAATAAAGGGCTGAAGCGTGGAATTGATAATTAACAGCAGAAAGATCCTCGGGTAAAACTTCAACTTCAAGACCACCAATCACATTTACAGCGTCCTCAATGCTTTTTAAATTAATTTTGGCATAATGCTGAACATCAAGGGCAAACAGCTCATTAACCATTTGCAAACACAAGTCTGCCCCACCAAAAAAAGTAGAAGTGGCAAGTTTATTGGGGCCAAGGCCCTCAGGAAACTCTATCAAATAATCACGTTCAAAGCTAAGTAGCTTAACAGTATTACTCTGAGCACCCATGTGCAGTAAATAGATTGCATCAGCTCGCCCTTCTTCTTGACCTTCTAATTGCACTTGACCAAGAACGTCTGTGCCGATTAAAAGGATATTGATATCTTCTTGAGCAATAACACCAACAGTGTTAAACAGCATTAATGCTAAATAAATAAAAACAATAATTTTTTTCAACATTAAATAACCTCCATAAACACCCTGTATATTATAGTGATGCAAGGCGCTTTTTGTCAATCCATCATTAATTCAGGTATATTGCCCAGTGCGTTGACTACATCACTAGAAATAATCGAAGGTAAATAAATCTTTCGCTGGGTTTTTCGGGCTGCCATGGCCATCCATAGACAAGCTGCTTGCATTGCCCTAAGTACATTGTTTCCTCGTGTTTGAGCAAGTAAAGAACACAATAAACCCGCTAGCAAATCTCCGGTTCCACCCTTAGCTAAAGCTGCTGTTCCAACTAAATTAAACGAAAATTCTTTCCCGTCGAATAAAACAGATACCGCATCCTTTAAAAGAACTGAGCATTGATATTTCTCATGCAGTAGAAGACAAGCTTTAAGCTTATCTTGCTGTATAGTATCAATCGATACACCCAACAATCTAGCAGCTTCGCCCAAATGAGGCGTTATAATAACATATTTACCTAAGGAAAAAGGCTTTTCGGCAATCATATTCAGGGCATCGGCATCCAGTACAGTGGACTTACAAGCGCTTAGTACTTCTTTTATTCTTAAATATTTGTCTTCGGATTTTCCCCAACCACAACCCAAAAGCACCGCATCAAAAGGCTTTTTTTCTCCAGGTAATGCGCACATCGCTTCAGGAACAAGTGTTTGCAGGATGGGCATAATATCTTCATCACATTCGATTGTCGTAAGACCAGCCCCTCCCCTTAAGCAGGCTTTAGCAGCGATGCTTGCTGCTCCAACCATCCCCATAGAGCCAGCGATTATCAATGCTCTTCCACAGTCGCCTTTATGAGCATTGGATTTTCGGACAGGCAAAATACCTTTTAAGTCAGATGATTCTAAGCTCCATATGCAATCCAATGCTCCTGAGTGTTTTGGTTGGTAATCAGAAGGCAAGCCGATATCTCTTACATACAACACACCGGACACTTCATCAGGAGCCAATAAAACTCCATGCTTGTGGCATTGTAAAGATAGGGTTGCATCAGCAGAAATAGAATCAGTAGAAACACCTGTTAAAGCATCTGTTCCGGATGGTATGTCAACGCTTAGCGTAGGACAAGGCAGTAAATTGATAAAATCAACAATATTCTTAACATGCTCTGAAAAGTTACCACGAAATCCAATACCATAAATACTGTCTATTACAAGATCAAACGAAACATACTCCGGTATGCGCTTTAAAACATAAAGATTCGTGCTAATATATTCATCTCGTGTTCGCTTGGCAAGATCAGATTTAGGCTCTTCAACAGCGACAACATAAGGAAAAGCCTTGCATTGACGAAATAGCCTAGCACAAGCGTAGCCATCAGCGCCATTATTGCCCGGTCCACAAACAATCAGTATGTTTTTTCCCTCTATCTCTCCCAGCAGCTCAACAGATAGTTCACAAACAGCTTTTGCCACATTTTGAACTAAATCCCATGCAGAAACGCCTTGATCAAAGGCATTTTCTTCCCACTGTCTCATGTATTCAGGAGAAACAGAAAAGATCATTTGTTATCCTCCCTCAAAAACCGCGATGGCTGCTGCCGTTTCCGATTCATGCGTTATACTGATAAAAACCTTTTTAACCGCTATTGTTTCTGCTATTTCAAGGGCTTTACCGCGAAGGACACAGGATGGGGCTCCACTTTGTTCATGCTTTACTTCAATATCAGTCAAAGATAGTGATGTAATGCCGACACCCAGCGCCTTTAATACCGCTTCTTTTACAGCAAAACAACCGGCGCAAGACGCTGCTGCGCCTACACCACGGCTAGTGAAATAGGCTTGCTCATCCTCAGTAAAAACTCGTTTTAAGAAGTGTTTATTCTTGAGCATCATTCGGCCTTTTTCTACCGAACAAAGATCAAGCCCAATTCCAATAATCATCCGTTTTAACCTTGATACAGGCCGACTTTTTTATATACTTTGCGCATGGTTCGTGCTGCGATTTTCCGGGCTCGTTCAGCATTGTTCATCATCTGCTGATTCAGCGTCGCCTTGTCGGCCATAAGTTCTTTATATCTTGCCTGAATAGGTTCAACGCCTGCAATCACAGCATCGGCAACGGTGCCTTTAAGCTGCCCGTATCCCTGACCTTCAAAACGATGAACGGCATCATTCAGTGACTCACCGGAAAACGCAGAATAAATTTGAAGTAAGTTTGTAAGGCCCGGTTTATTTTCCGGGTCCAAACGGATTTCTCCGTCACTATCAGTTACTGCCCGGCGAATTTTTCTTCGAATATCATCTGCGCTGTCCAACAGGAAAATAGCGCCGTCAGGCTCAGACTTGCTCATTTTTCTGGTGGGATCAGAAAGGCTTAATATTTTGGATGTTTCTTTGGGGATATACGCTTCAGGAACCACAAATAGATTGCTATAGATATTGTTTACCCTTTCGGCAATATCGCGAGTGATTTCCAAATGCTGCCTTTGATCTTCCCCTACTGGAACCAACGCTGTTTGATATAATAAAATATCAGCTGCCATCAATACCGGGTAAGTAAACAAACCCGCGTTGATATTTTCTTGATTACGCGAACTCTTATCCTTAAACTGTGTCATACGGGATAGTTCGCCCATGTAAGTAAAACAATTAAGAATCCATGCCAGTTCAGCATGCTCCGGCACATGGCTTTGGCAATAGATAATATTCTTTTCCGGGTCAAGGCCTGCAGCAACATACAAAGCAAATAGTTCCAGGGTATTTCTCCGAAGTTCAGCCGGTACCTGCCGGACAGTTAGCGCATGTAAATCTACAACACAAAACAGGCAATTATACTGATCGTTTAACAAGGTGAACTGACGAATTGCCCCGATATAATTACCAAGAGTAATGTTGCCACTGGGTTGAATACCCGAATATAGGGTTTGTTTGGTTTCTGTTTTTTCCATTGATATTCCTCTTTATAGTTTCATTTCATTTTTCACTTCGGTAAAAGCTTTAACTGCAAATTCCAAGTTTTCTTTCGAATGAGCAGCACTTATTTGTACCCTGATGCGCGCCTTTCCTTTAGGAACAACCGGATATGAAAAAGCAATAACATATACGCCTTTTGCCAGCATTCTTTCAGCAAATTCTAGCGCCTTATGCTCATCATAAAGCATAACAGCAATGATAGGATGCTCTCCCGGCAAAAGGTCAAAGCCTTCTTTTTCCATCATGCTTCTAAAATAAGCGGCATTTTCATGAACTTTATCCCGAAAAGTGGTGCTTGTCTTTAGTTTCTTCAAGGTCTCAAGCGTCGCCGCACAAATAGCAGGCGCAAGGGTGTTGCTAAACAAGTAGGGCCTTGAACGCTGGCGAAGCAAGTCAACGATAGGCTGTCTGGCTGCGGTAAACCCACCCGAAGCCCCACCCAATGCTTTACCAAAGGTGCTGGTTACAATGTCTATTCTACCCATTACCCCGCAGTGCTCAATAGAACCCTTACCATGCTTTCCCATAAAGCCGGTGGCGTGACTATCATCAACCATCACCAAAGCGTCATATTTATCCGCAAGGTCGCAAATCTCTTTGAGCTTGGCTACATAGCCATCCATGGAAAAAACTCCGTCCGTCACAATCAAACGGATGCGTGCGTCTTTGGCTTTAATGAGTTGCTCTTCCAAATCTTTCATATCGCTGTTGAGATAACGATACCTGGCTGCTTTAGACAAGCGCACACCATCAATGATTGACGCGTGGTTAAGTTCATCGGATATAATGGCATCCTGTTCAGTAAGGATAGTTTCAAACAGACCGCCGTTTGCATCAAAACAGGACGAATATAGAATAGCATCATCCATTTGTAAGAAATCGGCCAGTTCCTTTTCCAAATCTTTATGGATTTGTTGAGTGCCGCAAATAAAGCGTACGCTTGAAAGCCCGAAACCCCAAGTATCATAGCTTTCCTTAGCTGCTGATATTAAATCCGGGTGGTTGCTAAGGCCAAGGTAGTTGTTGGCGCACATATTTAGCACACCATCTACCATGGTGGTATTGATTACAGCTTTTTGTTGGGTTGTGATGATTCTTTCAGATTTTTTGGTGCCCGCTTCCTCAATGGCTTTTAACTCATCAAGGTAATAACTCAATGCTCTTTTCATTATTATTTACTCCACTCCAATATAATTTTTCCGCTCATTCCAGTGTTCATGATGTCAAAAGCCTGTTTATACTCAGTATAAGGAAAATGATGAGTAACTAAAGGTCTCAAATCAAGCCCCGACTGGACCATCGCAGCCATCTTGTACCAGGTTTCATACATTTTCCGGCCATAAATACCTTGTATAGTAGCACCTTTCAGGATAATCTCATCCATATCAAGGTCGGGTTGCTTACCTCCAAAGAGTCCAAGAAGAGCAACTTTACCGCCGTTGCGCAGGGTGGAGAAAATCTGTTTTAATGCGCTGGGCGCTCCGGCCATTTCCAAGGCGACATCAAAGCCCTCAACCATGCCCGCCTCTTGCATTGCCTCTTCAAGACTTTGGCGCTTCACATTGATGGTCTTTGTAGCTCCAAGCTTCTTTGCAAGTGCCAAGCGATAATCATTAATATCGGTAATCATAACATGGCGGGCACCGTTATGCCGGCAAATAGCTGCTGCCATAATGCCAATGGGCCCCGCTCCGGTGATAAGAATATCTTCGCCAATCACATCAAACATAAGGGCAGTGTGGGTGGCATTACCTAGAGCATCAAAAAAGGAAACGATATCTTCAGGGATATCTTTGCTTATCGGAATACAGTTTGAAGCGGGGATACATAAATACTCCGCAAAAGCACCATCGCGCTGAACACCAACACCTTGTGTGTTATGGCACCATTGAGCATTGCCTCCACGGCAATTACGACAGTGCCCGCAGACGATATGCCCTTCACCGCTAACAATGTCTCCAATTTTAAAACCTTTAACATTAGAGCCGATTTCTGCTATTTCACCAACATACTCATGGCCGATGACGCGCGGTGGTTCAATGTGTTTCTGACTCCAAGCATCCCAGTTATAAATGTGAAGATCGGTTCCACAAATAGCGGTTTTATGGATTTTGATGAGCACATCATCAATTCCAACTTTGGGCTTAGGTACCTGTCTAAGTTCCAGACCTTTATCGGCCTGTGCCTTGACCAAAGCATCCATCATCATACAAAAAACCTTCTTATTATTTGTTTTCTAATAATTCACCGATTTTTTGAGCGTTATACACAAAAGTAGTTGTGGAAAGCTTCCCTAAAGTAGTTTCGGGAAGAAAATAGAAAACAATTTCCTCTTCACTGTTCATAAAAAACTGCGCTTCCGGATAAAAATCTAAATATAAATCATCAAGTGTTAGTCCTTCAAGTATAACAGCATCCTCTGGTTTTTTGTTATCTGCAAGGGTCTTAAAGACATCTTCCAATATCAGTTCCGCAATTTGTTCACTGCTTTCTCCAATTTCACCCAGCGCGCCACGCAGCGTAAGGGTCTGGCCGGCATAGGGACCGGATGATGCAAATACCTGAGAAAACAAAGATTCTTTTTCTTCCCCATTGATGGTTTGTTTCTGGCGCATGAGGGTACCGAAGAACTTTTCTGTATTAACTGTCACCTCATACTTTTGGGTAATAACATTGCCGGTTGTTTTTCCCAATTCATCATCGTTTGAATACATTGGAATGGTCAGATCTCTAAGTTCAGTAACAGCCAATCTGAAAAACTCATTAATCTGTTCGGCGACTAAAGAGTCGCTGTCAATGACAGGATATTCGCATTGAAAATTATAAACCGGGTTTTCTTTGCTGGGATAGAATAATTCCACTACTTCCAAACCATAAGAAAAATATCCACCTTCCTGCGCCAAGCAGGGAACAACAAAGAGTGCAAGGGCTATGAACAAAGCGCTTAGTCTTTTCATTATATTTCCGCCTTGTTTAACTTTGCTAAATAGGATGCTGCACTAAGCGCAGCGGTTGTGCCTTCACCAGTGGCATTGGATAACTGAATGGTGCCGCCAATCATATCACCGGCAGCAAATACGCCTGGAATGTTTGTTGCACATGAAGCGTCTACTTGCACAACGCCTTTTTCACTTTCTAATCCGGCCAAAAGCTGAGTAAGTGCTACAGCCGGTCTGAAAATAAATAATCCATCGGCCGAATAAGTCTGGACATCCGTAACAACGTTCAGTTTGCTGTTCTCCTTTTGCAGAACTTTGGGAACACCCGGTAAGACATTGATTGATGGGTTCAGGCCTTTTGTGTCGTGTTTCTTCTCAATAATATAACTGACTTTTCCAAGGTCACTTAAGTAGTTGGCTTCTTCTATTGCATCTTCCGAGGCACCAATCACGATCATTTCCTTATCTTTAAAAAACATACCGTCACAAGTAGCACAGTAACTAACACCTTGGCCTAAAAGTGATTCTTCGTTTTCCAAAAAGTTTACCCGCGCCGTACCACAAGCTAAAATGACGGTCTTTGCTTCAATGACCTTATCTTGCACAAGGGCACTAAAACTTTCTCCCATTGGAAGAATGGTTTGTACCAGTCCTTTTAAAAGCTCGACACCCTCAAGTTCAGCTTGTTCGCGCATAATTTGAAGCAACTCCGCACCTCCTATTCGAGGAGTGCCGGGATAATTATCAATTCTATGCGCTTTGGCCAAGGCGCCGTCACCGCTGTAAACCATCAAAACGGACAAATTCCTTCTACGGCACGTTAAAGCAGCGGAACAACCGGCAGGTCCGCCGCCAACAATTAAAACATCAACCATCTATTTTCTTTACCTCCACCCATTCAATTCGACGGTCTTCAATTTCTTTTATGGTAAACATTAATCCCTCTTCTTCGATGTCAACTTGTGTGCCATCTTCAGGGATAAAACTTAAGCGACTTAATAAGAAACCTCCAACTGTATCATATTCATCGTCGACAGGAAGCTGAAAACCAGTTTCTTCGTTAAAACGCTCCAATTCAACATACCCTGCGACTTTCCAGGTATCGCCAACCTTTTCCATGTCTGCTTGAATTTGGGGATCATATTCATCATAAATATTGCCGACAATTTGTTCCAGCAAGTCTTCCATGGTAATAATACCGGATGTACCGCCGTACTCATCAACAACAATGGCCATATGTGCCTTGTCGTTTTGCATTTTTCGAAAAAGAGCATCAGTGCGTATAGATTCGGGTACAAAATAAGGCTTGCGTAAAAGATGCTTTAAGGGTCGCGGTTGCTTTGAAAGGCGATTCATTAAATAATCCCTGGTTGTCATGATGCCGATAATATGATCCAAGTCATCAGTATAGACCGGAAAGCGGGAAAGTCCGGACTCTTTTATTGTTTCTAGAAATTGCTCCTCTGTATCCTCAAGCCACAGAGCGACCATATCGGTACGGTGGGTCATGCATTCTTCAGCAGTCATATTGTTGAACTCAAAGACATTTTCTATCATGTCTCGTTCCGATTCTTCAATGGTCCCCTTTTCTTCACCAACATCAACCATCATCCGAATTTCATCTTCTGTTATTTGCTCGTCATGGGCAACACCTTGTTTAACAAGAAATAAAGCAAACTGCTTAGATAGGCAGCTTACGAATCGAGCAGGATACCTAAAAAGAACTTCGGTTATTTTTCCAAGCGGGAACAAAGTTTTAGAAAAATGCTCAAGGTTACGCTTAACGGCAAGAGTGGGCAACACGATGATGAACGTTAAAAGAATAAAAATTGTCGGTACTGCAATTAGAATTGCAGCAACGACTTGCGAAACACCAGGAGATAATTCGAAATGATTATTCAATCGTTCTGAAAAACCGGGAACAAGCCAAACATTCAAAAACGCAATAATCAGAGTTCCTAATGAAAATTCCGCAAATTTGATACCGTTAATCGGTTCAAAAGTGCTAAAACGAAGCTGATGAAAAGGTGCTGGATTCTCTTCATCCTCCTCTTCATCTCGTCTGCCTTTTGTAAGCTGAGATGAGCGTAATGCTGTATCTGTCGCCCGTAATACTGCAACCGACACTAGGCATACAAGCAATAAGAAAACCCGGATGACAATGGTTTGATTATTCAACCAAATAACCTCCTTTTTCAGCTTCAAGTATAACATTATCCTTGTAAAAAGTCCAATATATTTGGTATCCTCTTCTTGTTTGTGGTAAAATTGCGCCATAGGAGGAAAACATGTTTGGTTATTTAATCGCTGATCCCCGCTTCTTGTCTGCAGAGCAGAAGGCGTATTATCGCTCACTCTATTGTGGGTTGTGCAAACAGCTTGCAGATCATTATGGTGGCTTTGCTCGCTTTTTAGTCCATTATGATATAGTTTTTTTGTTGTTGCTTGACAAAAACAATGATAATTCCGGCATTACTGGTGTACAGCGTTGTCCAAAACACTTTCTATTTAAGAACTGTGAGTACAAAATTTTACCCCACACAGTTTTTTTAGCTGATATGACTATGTTACTAGGATATTGGCAAAAAGTCGATCAAAAGCAGGATGAAGGAAGCCGCTTGCCCCATCGCCTTTTTAAACGCTGGGAAAAAGAAACGGTACACATTCACGAGCAATATCCTGATATTTATGCCTGTATAAAAGAACAGTTAAGTATTTTAAGAACCTATGAACTCCAAGGTGAAACAAACATTGAGTTGCCTTCTGCTGCTTTTTCCCATATAACTCGCAAGATATTTGAAAAGATTAGCTTTGATTATGCCGACCTTGGACAAAATATTGGAAAGTTTATATATCTCATGGACGCTGCATGCGACTTAAAACATGATTTAAAGCATGAACTGTACAATCCTTTTGTCCATTACAATCAAAGCGAACAAAAGCACCTGCTTCACTCAATTGGGCAGCTGTGTTTAAATCAGCTAGAGCAGCTTAAAACCAACCAATTACAAAAACCGATACTGCAAAACATTTTAACTCGAGGCATGTGGCTTCAATACTACGGAATTAAAGGAGGGGAAATTCTTGAAAAACCCCTATGAAGTATTAGGCGTTTCCCCCAGCGCCTCAGAAAAAGAAGTAACCGCCGCGTACCGCAAACTGGCTAAAAAATATCATCCGGATTTAAATCCAAACAATCCGGATGCCCAAAGAAAAATGGCTGAAATTAATGTTGCCTATGAAGCTATCAAAAGTGGCAAGGCGAACAGTTCTTACGGTTCCTACCAGCAAACTTATACGGGCAGTCCTTATCAACAAAGGCCTGAAAGCGGCTGGAATAATCGATTCTATTCCATTGAGCAGCTGATAAATTATGGAAGATATGCTGAAGCACTGGCCCTTTTAGCACAAATGAGCAACCGAAATGCACGCTGGTTTGCTTTAAGCGCACTTGCCCACCAGGGCTTGGGGCAAATAGATCTTGCAAAAAGTCATATTCAAACCGCCATGAACATGGAGCCAGGAAATCTTGAATATATTTTGATTGCCCAACGTATAGGCACCGTTTCAGGTGGCACGACATACAGAACCTATCAAACGACAAGGAAGCCCACCCGTTCTTTTTTTGACTGGTTAAACCTCCTTTGGTTGTGTATATATTGTCGGTGTTGTTGCTGCTAGCGCACAAGCATCTTGTCGCGAATATTTTGAACCAGTTCATCAGCGTTTTCATAGGGACGAAGTTTTCGTAGTCCGATAACCAGGCGTTCTGAATCTTCATCCCCATGACAGGTGGCAAGAGTTAAAAGTTCATCTTCCAGTAGAACATCTACGGGCAGTGAATATACGGAATAAGCCGTTAGCCGGCTAATATAATCATCCCTTTGTTCATCATCGGTAAAATCCGGAGATATCAAAGATAAATAATCATCATCTTTAGGATCTACAGATACCAGACTCACTGCAAAAGGTACATATTGCTCCTGCTGGTAAAGCGTTGTATAAGAAATCAATGGATCTTTTTTAAACGTTGTTTCTTCCAGAAAGCTTTTGAGTTTTCCGAACATGGTGCCATTTTTCATGTTGTGCCCGTGCAGAATTAGATTCTCACTGCGGGGCATCGTTGAACAATCTTGGTCCAAAAATACGGTACCGGATGCGCTTGTGCGCCCATAAAAATCGTGCGTCAAATAAAACACATTATCTCTTTGTGTAATGGGAAAGTCAATTTCCGGAACAGCTGATGATTTAAGCCAACCTACTATATCCTTGTTGGCTTTATACAGTTTGACAAATTGGTCGAGCATCGCAGGCTCAGGAGTACTTTGAGGCTGGTGAATAACCGGGATTTGCGTTGCTGCAATATTGTATACGGAATACGGTGTGACAACTGGCACAGGGCTATACGATACGTGTGGGAGCGAATTCCTCAAATCATTGCTTTCATTGATAGGCACCGGCTCAGCAGAGTTGGCCGCATAATAACTTTCCTTAAGTTCCTGATTGGTTTTCCTTGTTTGAATGGTCATGATAAGATAGCGAACCAATAAAACAGACGAAACCAAAAAAAGAAGTGCGCTCCCTAATAACAAGATATGGCGCAGAGAAAAACCGCCGTTCTTGATGCGGCTGATTCCACGGCGTTTGAATTGATTGGTTGAACGATTTCTGCGCATATCTCTCCTTACAAAAGCATTATAACATGTTTCATTTAACTTGCAATGTTTGAGCATTTGTTTAAATTATGATATCATTATCATTAGGCAAAATTAGAGGGGGTAATTTATTGTGCGCGCTTTGGAAGAAGCCATTTTAAAACAGGGGATTGGCATTGGAAACAATATCGTTAAAGTCGATATGTTCCTAAACCACCGAATTGATACGGATTTATTAATGGAAATGGGCAAGGAAATTGCTGGCCATTTTGCCAATAAAAAGCCGGACATCGTCCTGACTGTCGAAGCATCCGGAATCGCTTTAGCGGTTGCTACCGGAATCGCGCTGGGAAACAAGCCAGTAGTTTTCGCCAAAAAAGGTAAGGCTTCTAACCAGGCCAAAGGCATGCTGGAAGCAAAGTGCTATAGCTTTACCCACCAAAAGAGTAATAATCTCTTGGTTGACCCCAGCTATTTACCCAAAAATTCCAAGGTTCTAATTGTCGATGACTTTTTAGCAAACGGCGAAGCTATTCAAGCCTTAAAGAGCCTTATTAAACAAGCTGGCTGCCAGTGTGTAGGGGCCGGAATAGCTATTGAGAAGGCCTTTCAGTCTGGCGGAAAGGCCTTAAGGGATGAAGGCATGGATGTCTTGTCACTTGCATCCGTTAAAGCCATAGAAGGCGGAAAAATCATTCTATAAGATATTTGATATTTACAATCAGCGAACGGCAGATAATTCGTTCGCTGATTTCTTTATCTTTCTTCTCTAAAGTATGGCAAACCAAGAGATGCCGGGGGTTGATTTTCCTGCTTGTTGCGAATACTGGAAATAATAAGCACAATAATGGTAACTGCATAGGGAAGCATTTTGAGCAGGGGCTTAGCAGCCATCGTGACGGTTACTCCCTCAATATTGGCAATATAGGAAGAGCATGAAAACAAAAAGCCAAAGACAGTGGACCCAATAATGGTCATGTGCGGTCTCCAAAGCACAAAGATAACCAGGGCTATTGAAAGCCATCCAAGAGACTCAATGCTCAAGTATGCTTCCTGAGATGCCATATAGTTAATGATATAGTAAAAACCACCCAATCCGGCAATACCGCCACCAATAGTGGTCGCACGATACTTATACTTGGTTACATTGATTCCGACAGCGTCAGCCGTAGCAGGGTTTTCCCCTACCGCTCTCAACTGAAGCCCCACCTTTGTGCGATACAAAACCCATGAGGCACCAATAGCCAACGCAATCGCCAGGAAAAACATTACCCCAAGGGTTTGCAAAGCGTCCTGTCGGTGAGCAAAAGGCCAGCGATATAACATCTTAGGGCCTACCAGATAGATGGTAGCATCCAATTTAGACATGATAACTTTCATAAGGCCGGCGCCAAAAGTCGTGAGTGCAAGCCCGGTAACGTTTTGATTGGCACGCATGCTGATGGTTAAAAAGCCATAAATAAGCCCCATCAAAGCAGCCGCAGCAAAGGAAGAAAGTATGCCTAAGAGCACAATCAAGGCAGGATGCATGCTTGATTGACCGATCAGGTTAAGCATATAGCAACCGCCTGCACCGCCCATGCACATAATGCCAGGAATACCAAGGTTCAGGTGTCCGCTTTTCTCCGTAATGATTTCGCCTGTCGAACCATAAATAAATGTTGCACCAAAGGCTAAAGAGTCAACCAGAAAATTTAACCAAACATTCATTCCTTTACTTCCCCCTTAGCAGCATGATGACTTTTACGAAAATGAACTTCATAATTAATAAAAAATTCGCTGGCAATAATGAAAAATAGAACAATACCCACGATTACGTTGGGAAAAGCTCCGGACACGTTAAAATCTTGGCTGATTTGCGCAGCACCCTGATCTAACGCAGAAATAAGAGCAGAAGTGACAACCATGGCCAGAGGATTGAATTTCGCCATCCAAGAAACCATGATAGCGGTAAAACCTTGCCCGCCTACTGATTCTGCCGTAATCGACTGGTCAAGACCGGCTCCTATTAAATAACCTGCCAAACCGCATAGTAAACCGGAAAGGAGCATTGTTCTTACAATAACTTTATTGACATCAATACCCACATATCGGGCAGTATTTTCACTTTCCCCTACCACGGATATTTCATAACCATGTTTGCTTTGAGTTAAATAAATATGTAATATAACAGTTAATACCAAAGCAATGATAATAATAACAAAATAATCATGATAAAAAGACGGCAACTTTCCGTGGCTCAGTTTGCCAAGTGAAGAAGAGCCATTTGGAACCCAAATAACCAAAAAGTAAGAAACCAGGTACGTCGCAACATAATTCATCATCAAAGTAAAAAGCGTCTCATTGGTCCCCCACTTAGCTTTAAAGATTGCGGGAATCACGCCCCATATTGCACCGCAAGCAAGAGAAGCCACTAACATTAGGGTGAGCAACTGCCATTCGGGAATTTGTCCGCCAAGATAAAAATTAACAGAAATAGCTCCTAATATTCCCACAAGCGTTTGCCCCTCGGCGCCAGTATTCCAAAAACGCATACGGAATGCTGGGGTCAAAGCAAGAGCGATACATAAAAGCACAGCGGCATTTTTTAGAAACTTCCAGAGTTTTCTGTTTGTTGAAAAAGGTCCTTTAATAAAGCATTGGTAAAACTCACCGATTCTCTCGGGATTCTCATTCAACCGTTCGATAAGCAAAAACGCCACCAATCCGCAAAAGAACATACCTAGCACAAAAGCGATTATACGTACTGCAAGAGCGCGTAAAGGAGCTATTTCCATCCGCTTTGTCAAATGAACAAGCGGTTCTTTTTGAGCTGAAACTTTATTTTTCAATTAGATGGCCTCCTTTGCTTCTTGCAGTGTATTTTGGGTCATCATCATGCCAAGCTGCTCTTTTGTAGCGCTGCGCGCATCGACAATGCCGGACACTTTGCCCGAGTTAATCACCATGATACGGTCGCAGAGTTCAAGCAATACATCCAGATCTTCACCCACAAAAAGAACCGCGACTCCTTTGGCTTTTTGTTGATTTAAAAGCTTATAGATGGTGTAAGAGCTGTTAATATCAAGCCCCCTTACAGGATAGGCAGCCATCAATACTTTGGGCGAGAAAGCGATTTCTCGACCAACTAACACTTTTTGAACGTTACCACCTGATAAGCGGCGAACAGGGGTTGATGAACCGGGAGTTACCACTTCAAGATCTTTAATGATTTCTTCTGCTAACTGCCGCGGCTTTCTACGATCCAAAAATCCTGCTTTGCCCTTACGATAAGACCTGAGCATCATATTGTCTGTAATTCCCATGGAGCCTACCAAACCCATGCCTAAACGATCTTCAGGGACAAAAGAAAGCCGTACACCCAGTTCACGAATTTGAAGCGGGGTTTTGTCTCTAAGATTTACTATTTCATCTTCAATGAAGAGAACCTCGCCTGCTTCAACCCATCTCCTGATTTGTTTGGAGGATAGGCCTTCAAACGATACAGGATGTCCTGATTCGGTCTGGAAAGTATTTTGAGCAGCCAAATCTTTAACGGTTTTTAAGGACTTGTGAAAAAACGAAACAGGTTTGTTCTCTTTGGGATTGATAAAGGTAATTTCCCCCTCATCTATTTTTTGCAAGCCGGAAATAGCTTCTAAAAGCTCTCTTTGACCGCTGCCAGCAATGCCGGCAATACCTAGTATTTCTCCTCCATTTGCGTAAAAGGACACATCGTCGAGAACTTTTCTGCCATCAGAATTGGATACTTTTAATCCTTTTACAATGAGGCGTTTTTTAGGTTCAACGGGCGTGGTGCGCTCAATATTTAGCGATATTTTTTTACCCACCATCAGTTCGGTAAGCTCTTCCTGTGAAGTGTCCCTGGTATCGACTGTTGCTACATGCTCTCCTTTGCGCAAAACAGCAACGCGGTCGGACACCTGTAACACTTCATTCATTTTATGGGTAATGATGATGACAGCTTTACCATCGTCCTTCATTCTTTGAAGCACAGTAAAAAGTCTGTCGCTTTCTTTGGGTGTTAAAACCGCTGTAGGTTCATCTAAAATCAAGATGTCTGCCCCTCGATACAGCACCTTAATAATTTCGACCGTCTGTTTTTCGGAGACAGACATATCGTATATTTTCTTTTTAGGCTCAATATAAAAGCCATACCTTTGAGCGATTTGACTGACACGCTCGTTGACCGCCTTTAAGTCGTAACCGCCTTTTTCCTCCACTCCAAGAACAATGTTTTCGGCGGCAGTAAATAAATTCACCAGCTTAAAATGTTGGTGAATCATGCCTATTTTGTGCGTAAAAGCATCCTGTGGTGAACGAATGATCACCTCTTTGCCATTTACATATATTTTTCCTTCATCAGGATAGTAAATACCAGCAATCATGTTCATCAGGGTGGTTTTGCCGCTTCCGTTTTCACCCAAAATTGCTAATATTTCCCCGCGGCGAACATCAAGGTCAACATTATAGTTTGCAACAATTTGACCAAAGCGCTTGGTAATTCCTTTTAATTCAATGGCTACTGAATGTTCCAATGTTTTCCTCCGATTGGGTTTTGTTAAATGTAATGAAAAGCCGACAGGGTGCTACCCTAATAGCAGCAGCCCTGTCGTGAAAACCCTTACGGGTCAATTAAAACTTGCTGTTAAGCAGTTCAATTCCATCGATTTGGATGTCAAAATACGGAGCAGAACGATATTCGGATTCATGGAAGTATCCATCGTAAACAATTTTAGTCCCTTCAACAAAGGCTCCGTCAGTGGCTTCGCCGGGACGCCAGTCTTCGGTCAAAGCCGCGCCATCGACAGTAAGGAAGCCTTCGGTTTGAGTATCAAAGACATGAACGGTTCCTTCTGCAAAGGCTTCAATGGTCGCCTGAATAGCTTCCTGGGTACCGGGAGCAGCAACCTGCTCGTTAAGCTCGGCGAGTACAACAGAACCGGTCTCAATGGTACCAACCCAGTCAGTCGCAACGTCTTCACCGGCCATGACCTGCCCGATAAGGTATTCAAAGTAAGGAGCCCAGTCGATACGGGAAGCCACAATATAAGTATTGGGGCAAGAAGCAAAAGTAGAAACGTTGTAAGAAATATTGGGAATACCGGCGTTTTCACAAGCGGTCGGAGCCCCCATGGAGTCGGCGTGCTGAGAAATAACGTCACAACCGGCTGCAATCAAAGCTTCAGCAGCTGTCTTTTCTTCTTTTTCATCGTACCAAGAACCGGTAAACTGCACCTTCATGGTCACATCGGGACAAACAGATTTTGCGCCAAGATAGAAGCTGGTGTAGCCGGAGACGACCTCAGCATAAGTAAAGGCGCCTACATAGCCAAGAAGAGGAGTATCACCCTTGAGTTTGCCAGCTTCACGCAGTTCATTAAGCTTCATGCCAGCTGCAATGCCAGTGAGATAGCGGCCTTCATAAATGGCGGCAAAAGCGTTGTGGAAGTTGTCAAGACCAACAGTATGCGCAGTGGTGCCGGTAGCATGGCAGAACTGAACATCAGGATTTTCTTTTGCGGCCTGCAAAAGGTAAGATTCGTGACCAAAGCTGTCTGCGAAAATGATGTTGCAACCATCATCAACCAAGTCAAGTGCCGCTTCGTAGCAATCGTTGGATTCAGGGATGTTTCGCTTCATAATTACTTGACCGTCGGACAAACCCAACGCTTCTTGAGCATCTTTCACAGCGTTGATAAAGTTAGCATCATAGGTGGAATCTTCATCATGCAGAAGAATAACACCTAATTTGATATCTTCTTTGGCAACACCTTGTGCTAAAGAAACGGCAGATACTCCAAGGAGCATTAGAACCAGGACGACGACAACAAATTTTTTCATGTGAGCCTCCTCATCATTTTGTGTTCATCATTCGGTTATTTTTAAGAATTTATTAAATAAAACCGAATGACTGTCTTCTATTTTGTTCAAATTCCGAACATTCGAACTTTGAACAACTGGATTGTACACTATTATTAAGCACAATGCAATAGTATTTCAAATTTAATTTTTACAGCAGTACTTTTCGGGCTTGGTACCTTCTCATTATTTCTTCCGGTAAGTAAATCGCCCAAGCAAACGTGGCATGGAATCATAGACACCATAGGCTTCGGCATAAATGGTATACTTTTGGCCAATGACCCAATCTGTTTTACTTTGATTTTCAACAAGAACTTTCAGCGGAGAAGCCACTTTTCCGTCTGCAGCATCAAAAATCGCCAGTTGAGGATTATCTGTAATCAATTCCTCTACAATACCTGTAAAAACATACACTTGTGTGGAATCGATTCGCTTTTGCATATTGGCAAGCAGGTCAGAGTAGCCAAAGCCATCATTTAATGCCCAGGCTTTTCTGGTATACTCATCAACATTAGGTGTATAGTTCACATCAAAAGACAAAATCGTCGGTTCGACTTCAACGGCAGGATTAACCATTTCCGCCATGATTCTAACAGTGTTAATCCCATAATGGTCAAACAGGGCATCAAAGCTAAACTCACCTGTTGTTGCCAGTTTTTCCGTGTTTAATTTGTCGTGAGGACTTAAAACAGTAATTTTAACTCCCGGCAAGGTTCTGCAGAAGATGGCCATCTGAGAACGGCTGCTTTCATCATCAATTGTCCCGTCAATCTCAAGTGAAATGGTTTGCGGTTCACGATATAACGTCACGTTCTGTACCGTCATACGATAATAAGGGCTTCGAACTTCTATGGTGAAAATGGTATCACCAGTATTGCCCAAGTCCGCGTTATATGTTACAAGCCCTTCCTGCGCATTTACATAAGCGGTCAAGTCAACATCATTAATTTTTACACGACTATTAGGCTCAACCTTAAAGCGCAAACTATACTGCTTTAAATTTGTTTCCGCATAGGTGGAGTCAGGTCGGATTAAAGTAAGCGGGCTTTGGGGAACGTTGATTTGATAAGTGATTCGGTCCATCGCTTTTTGTTCGCCACTTGCCGCACGATAGTAAGGTGTAATCTCCACGTCCATCACCGGAGGGATTAAAACCTGATCGACAATTCGTCTTTTCTCCACCCCATCTTCTATATAAATCTGTTCCCTGCCACGGTCTTCTTCAATATTATCATACCAAAAATGGTCAGCGATTTGAAAAACGACCGCGCCATCAACAGCGGTATAACTTTTGCGAAGTTCTTTGATATAAATCTGGGCTCCATCGTCAGCAGGAATCGTAATGGTATGGGCAGCTGCATCGTCCAAAATTGAAGGGATGACGCTTCCTGATTGTTTTTGTTTAAGGACACCTCGCTCTATCAAGGCAGGTTTTATCCAAAAAACATATGTAGCAATTAGAGCGGAAGACAAAAGTAAAATAACCGACAATATAACCAATAGTCTACGTGAAAGACTGCGTTTTGCTCTGCCTTTATGTAACCGAATTCCGCCGGGCTGGCTTTTTTTAGAAGGAATGCTTTGATGTAAACCGGGCTGGCTTTGCTCATATCCGTCATAGCCATCAAAGGTTTGATCATAAAGCACTTCACGAACAGGAGAAACAGGAAAGGCCACTTCTTCAATATCCGCCAGTCCTGATTGGATATCCTTTCCGTGGTCTCTTCTCTGCTTGACGCTTCTTTTATCTTCTATACTAGGTGGCTGAAGAACATCAGGCTTTTGTCTTTTTTCAGGTTCAACAACAACCTGAGTTGTCGCTGATAAGGGTTTAAGGGCAGGCTCTTTTTTGACCTCAGGCTTTTTAGGTTTGGGAAGCTCTGCCCCGCATCTGTAGCACTTTGGAAAACTAGCTCGATTGTAGGTACCACATACCGGACACTTCAACGCTTATCATCTCCCATTTTAAGAACAGCAACAAAAGCTTCACTGGGCAGTTCCACTGATCCGAATTGACGCATACGCTTTTTGCCTTCTTTTTGTTTTTCAAGCAGCTTTTTCTTTCGGCTAATGTCTCCGCCATAACACTTGGCCAAGACATCCTTACGTACAGCCCTAACGGTCTGTCTGGCAATAATCTTACCGCCAATGGCTGCTTGAATGGGTATTTCAAACTGTTGGCGCGGAATGACATCTTTTAATTTTTCACAAATATTGCGTCCGCGTTCGTAGGCCTTGTCCTTATGAACGATCATGGTAAAAGCATCGCAGATTTCCCCATTGAGGAGAATATCCATTTTAACCAATTCGCTTTCCTGATAGCCTGTTAATTCATAGTCTAGGGACGCATATCCTCTTGATCTGGATTTCAGCTGATCAAAAAAGTCATAAATTACCTCGTTAAGCGGCAGTTGATAGATAAGCTTGACCCTGTCGCTTTCATACTGCATGTCCTTAAATACGCCGCGCCTTTCCTGACAAAGCTCCATTAAAGTACCCACATAGGTTTCAGGCGAATACATCGTTGCCAAAACAAAGGGCTCAGATAGGCTGTCGTATTCATTGGGTGAGGGTAAACTGCCCGGGTTGTCAATTTTAATTTCTTCACCCGAGGTTAGTTTGGCTTTATAGATAACGTTTGGAACAGTGGTAATGATGTTTAGGTCAAACTCTCTTTCCAAGCGTTCCTGGACAATTTCCATATGCAATAGGCCTAAAAACCCACACCTGAAGCCATAGCCTAAGGCCTTGCTTGTTTCAGGTTCATAGACTAAAGAGGCATCATTCATACGCAGTTTATCAAGAGCGTCTTGCAAGGCGCCATAATCTGCGCCGTCAGCCGGATAAATACCGCTAAACACCATGGGCGTTACTTGTTTATATCCGGCAAGCGGCTGTTTAGCCGGGCGATTGGTATCCGTAATGGTATCACCGACACGGGTTTCGCGAACTTCCTTAATGGAGGCTGCAACATAGCCAACATCGCCGGCTTTTAGTTCATTACACGGCAAATACCCATTGCCAAGATGCCCAACTTCTACCACGTCAAATTCAGAGCCTGAGGACATCATGCGTATGCGAGTACCTACTTTTAAGCTACCTTCAACAATACGTACAAAACAAATTGCCCCCCGATAATTGTCATAGGCCGCATCAAAAATAAGTGCCTGAAGCGGAGCCTCTTCATCACCAACGGGCGGAGGTACATTTTCAACGATAGCTTCCAAAACATCTTGAATACCAGTACCCATTTTGGCAGAGACTAATGGAGCGTTCTCGGCGTCCAAGCCAATCATCTCTTCTACTTCTTTTTTTGCATGATCAGGTTCAGCGCTAGGCAAGTCGATTTTGTTGATAATTGGAACGATTTCAAGGTCATGTTCAAGAGCCAAATATACGTTAGCTAAAGTTTGGGCTTCAACACCCTGAGTAGCATCAACAACTAAAATCGCCCCTTCACATGCCGCCAAAGCCCTGCTCACTTCATAGGTGAAGTCGACATGGCCAGGAGTATCGATGAGGTTTAAGGTATAGGTTTTACCATCCTTAGCTTTATAGTGCATATGTACAGCCTTAGACTTGATCGTAATTCCTCTTTCTCTTTCAAGCTCCATGCTGTCAAGCATCTGATTCATCATTTGACGTTGTTCATATACGCCAGTCAATTCTAAAATACGGTCGGCCAGGGTGCTTTTGCCATGGTCGATATGTGCAATGATACAAAAGTTTCTGGTCAATTGTTGACGCTTGTTCATTTATCCTCCATTTGTTTAGCATCAGCGTTACGCTGCATCTGTTCGTTTAGTAAGTTGATGTTTCCACATCCCATTGTCAGAACCAAATCGCCTTCACGGCCATTGGTTAACAACCAGTTCTCCACATCATCAAAGCTTGGTGTTAAAATGGCGTTGATTCCGTGTTGTTGCATTCCGTCCACGAGCATTTGGCTGTTAATTGTACCCGGGTCTTTTTCCCTGGCGGCATAGATTTCTGTTACCAAAGTAATATCGGCTTTTTGAGTACATGTTAGATAATCATCAAACAAACCAATTACTCTACTGTACGTATGAGGTTGCATAACAGCGATCACCCTGCGCTTTTGCAGAGCCGCAACATCAATAGCGCTGGCCATTTCGGCAGGATTGTGGCCATAGTCATGATACATTTTCATGCCGTTAATGTCGCCTGTATGCTCAAAACGTCTGTGAGGAGCGGTAAAAGTATCCAAAGCTTTACAGGCATCGCGTACATTTAGCCCCAAAGCATCAACCGAGGCGATAGTCGCCAAAGCGTGTAAGATGTTAAACTCTCCTGCAACCTTTAGCTTGACTGTCCCCTTTTCATGTCCCTGATGATAGACCGCAAAAGTAGGAGTTCCATCGTCTGCAATCGCGCGAATTTGATAAGTCCAGTCCCCTTTTTCTTTGCCAAAGGACACAATTTTGCACAAGTGATTTTGAGCCACCCGCATCGCTCTTGCGTCTTCGGCATTGACCACAATGATTCCGTCATCAGGCAAAAGGTCTAAAAATGCAGAGAAAGCCTCTTCAATGTGCTCAATATCGCCATAAACATCAAGATGATCAGCTTCAATATTCAATAGCAAGGCAAGCGTAGGCGCCATATGTAGAAAAGAACGGTTAAATTCGCACGCTTCCGCAACAAAAAAAGATTTACTGCCTAAACGGGTGCTGCCGCCAATGCTGTCCAGTCGCCCGCCAATGTGGATGGTGGGATCTTGATTCATCCGCAGCAAAGTATAGCCAACCATTGCTCCCGTTGTTGTTTTACCATGGGTTCCGCTCACACAAATTCTATGTTCATATCCTTCCATGAGCTGGCCCAATAAAACTGCCCGTTCCATCTGTAGAATTTGGTTATTTTTAGCGGCCAGTCTCTCGGGATCTTCGGGAGAAATAGCAGCAGAATAAACAACCAAGCCCGCACCTTCAATCATTTCAGGATGATGGCCAACTTGAACATGAACGCCCATGTCTCTCAATCTGTGCAGGGCATGACTATCTGCTGAATCCGAACCTGATACTTCGTAACCCTCCTGGACAAGCATTTGTGCCAATCCGGACATACTACTGCCACCAATTCCGATTAAGTGAATGCGTTTGTTTAGGTACTTTGTAATGTGCGTCTCCATGTCTCATCCTTCCTTAGGAATACTAAGATTATACAGAATATTCTCTATCTTAGCAACTTGTATCAAGCAGACAGTTAATGGTATAATAAGACAGATTAAGGGGGAAATATGAATCAGGGAAAATTACTGAAGTTAATTGATTCTTTGCCTTTTATTGAATGGGAAAAGAATGTACCACTGTCAAGCCTAACAACTATTAAAGTGGGTGGACCGGCCCGTTTAGTTTGCTACCCCAAAAGCGAAGACGAGGTTGTTCAAGCAGTTCAAGCCGCCCGTGGACTCCATCTCCCCTTTCATGTGCTTGGTTTTGGCTCCAATGTTCTTGCAAAAGACGAAGGTTTTGATGGATTACTTATCATTTTGACCAAGTACATGAGAGATCTGTCTTTTGACGGGTTCATGTTGCAATGTGAAGCCGGTATTCCGATTATCCAATGTTCCTACGAAGCGGCAAATCGCGGCTTGTCCGGACTTGAATTCGCCTGCGGTATCCCCGGAAGCATCGGTGGCGCTGTGTTTATGAATGCCGGCGCTTATGAATGCAGCATTGATTCAGTCTTTATTTCTTGTCGCTGCATTGATCAAAACAACAACATTGTAATTCTTACCAAAAATGAAATGGACTTCGGTTACCGAAAATCAAGAGCCATTGACGAGGGTTTAATCATTCTTTCAGTCACTTTACAATTACAAGCCGGACATAAAACTGAAATATTGGACTTGATGCAAAAATATAACCTTTCCAGAAAACAAAAACAGCCGCTGGAATTTCCCAGTGCCGGTTCTTTTTTTAAACGCCCGCCGGGACATTATGCCGGTGCTTTGATCGAACAGGCGGGCTTAAAAGGTTTCCGGGTGAATGGCGCCATGGTGAGTGAAAAACATGCGGGTTTTTTGGTGAATGCCGGCAATGCAACTTCTGCTGATTTCTTGCAGCTATGCCATATCATCCAAAATACAATCCATGAGCAATACGGCATTCGACTGGAAACAGAAGTTCAGCTGTTATGAGCAGCTTCTCCACCGAGGTTAAGCAGGAAGTAGCTGCCGTTTCCCTTCCAAAAGAATGTTGCGTTCTTGCGGAAATCAATGCATTGACACAGTCATCAGGCAAGCTTTCCATTCAAACAGGAAAACGCTTACTTCTTTCTTTTCAGACAAGCAGTCTGCCTACAGCTCGCAGAATGATTGCCTTGTTACGCTTTGGATTTCAATTACATCCAATAACACGTTTTCGTATCTTGCCCCGGTTTGGGGGTTTAGAGCAAGCTATCATTCGCCTTGATGCCAACGAATCAAGGTTTCTGATGCGTGCTTTGGGAATGCTTTCAAAAAGTGAAAGCGGACAAGAAATTTTCCGAGGATTGCAGCAAGGTATTCTTAGACGTAACTGTTGTGCCCGCTCCTTTATCCGAGGTGCTTTTCTTGGTTGCGGAACCATCAGTGATCCTCAAAAAGAAATGGGAGCAGAATTCGTCATTTCAAATGAGTCTAGAGCGAAGTTTCTCCAACGCGTCATGATGACCTTTCAATTACAGACAAGTGTAAAATCCCGCAGAGATAAACAGATTGTTTACATGAAGCAGGCAGAAACCATTTCCGACTTTCTGGCTGTCATTGAAGCATATAAAGCTGTTCTAGCGCTGGAAAATGTACGCACGGAAAAGGAAGTCAGTCTTAGAGTGAATCGAACCCTTAACTGTGACACTGCTAACATGAATAAACAACTGGCTGCTTCAGCAAGGCAAATGGCAGCCATCAACAAAATTTCTCACTTTATCGGATTAAGCGCTCTGCCTAACAGGCTTGAAAGACTCGCAAGATTACGTCTGTCATATCCGGAACTTTCCATGCAGGAATTAGGTCGGAAAGCAAATCCTCCCTTAAGCAAATCGACCATCCAAAAACAGCTTAATCAGCTGCAAAAACTATCAGAAACAATTCACTCCCCTGAACCTACGCAACACAAAGGAGCAAAGAGATGATTGAACGGACCTTTCCTTTTAACGTATTGCACCCCTATACAAGAGAACGTGCAACACAGCTTGTTCAATGCATTAATCGCTTTTCTTCAAACTGCTATTATATGCATGGTTCCACACATATAAATGGCCGTTCGCTGCTTGGTGTACTGGCTATGATGTCCTTTCAAGACGAGGAGCTGACAATACGTATTGAGGGGGAGGATCAAGAAGCTGCCTATGAAGCCCTCGAAGGGCTGTTATTGGAAAACGCTTGAAATATCATTTTTTCTTCATTTTTATTTGACAATTATTCATAGTTTTGATATAAATAATATAGCCTATTATGATAACCTGCGTCATGCGCGGAAAGGTGATAAAAATGTCTGAAAGAAATGAATTGAACGAAAATGTTCAGAACAAAAAATCAGCACAGGTTCCTAAAGGAGATCCATACAAAAAATTAATTTGGATTACCGTCTTATTGTGCGTGCTTTTTTTAGGTTTCATGGTTGGTCACCGCTTGCTTTCAAGCGCGCAGGACGCCAGACACCTTGCTTTACAAAAGAAAATTGAAGAAGAGAACAACCAGCTCATTGCTCAATATAATGAAAAAGTATTGGAGCGCAATGAATTGATGTCTCAATCGCAGGAAATTGTATTGCCTGAACCTGCGCAGGAAGGCTGGGATATTATCGATGCGTCAACCGTTCCCGTAAAAGGCGGACAAACCATCACAACATCCCGTCTTGATGCGCTGTCAGGCGGTTTGCTGCTTCTTAATCGTTGGCATGCACTGCCGAGTGATTTTGTCGTTGCAGAACAAACCCTTAAAAGCGTAGGTACAGAGACCAACTTTAAAGTACCCGTTTCAAGTCGTAACGTTTCTCTTTTCCCCGAAGCAATCAACGCCTTGTCTCAGTTTGTTAATGCCGCAAAAGAGCAAGGACTGGAACACTACATCGTTCGTCAGGGATATCGTACGATGGAAACCCAAACAAAATACTGGAATACTGAAATCGCCCGCTATCCAAACAGAGAAGGCGAGGGTTTAATTGAAGCAGCCAGACAAAATGTGTCTTATCCCGGTACCAGTGACTATCAATCCGGTTTCTCTTTTGAAATGGATGTATATAACAAAGATGACAGTGTGATTAACACCACGAAGTTTCAAGAAACTGAGCAGGCCACCTTCTTAAATGAAGAGGGATGGAAGTATGGCATTGTGTTCCGTTTCCCAACGATTGGTTATCCTACCGCCGATACGATCGACAAAAGCTATATTACTGGCCTTAATTCCAAACTCAAAATGAACGCTTATCGCTATGTCGGTGTGCCCCACGCCACTGTTATGCATATTAAGGACTTTGTTCTTGAAGAGTATATCGATTATTTGATCAAAAACCCTCATATCTTAGTGTATGAAAACGGTGTTCTTCGCTACGAAATATACCGAATCCCTGAAACCGGAAGTGATCAAACGCATGACATCCCCACCAGCGCTGCTCATTTCTTCGTTTCTACTGACAATATGGGCGGACTGGTTTGTGCCATTACATACTAAATAACTCATGATTAAAACGGGCCTAATGCCCGTTTTTTAGTGTTAAGAGATTTTTCTTTCAGATGATATTTCCCTTGACGCAAGAAAAACCATCAGCTATCATTAAATAGACATTTATATGGAAGGTGTGCTTATGTTTTACCACCAAAAAATTATGCTAGCTTTGCTTGAAGAAGATAATCCCGAGCGCGTCTATTTTCATGCACTCCCTTTGCTGACCAGCGAAGGAGCTTGTGTTGAGGATGCGGTTAAAGAGTTCCCCGACAATGGCTTCCTACGAATTGTTCCTGACAAAAACGAGCGCTTTACCTTCAAAGAGAGAATGAGTTCTTTGGGCAAATGTTGTTTGATTGATTTAGAATCTTTTCCACCCCATGCCAATAAAATCAGGGCGAATAGAAACTATTCGCCGGAGTCCGGCGAAACCCATCAGTTTATTATTTATTCAGATGCTATCAAGGCTTTGCCTGCTGAGTTTATTTTTCATGTTGTAACAGGCAAAACGGGAGAACCTGTTGAAAACTGCTTTACCCCTCTATGCTACTTTAGGGATGGAGGTCATATCGAAGGCCCTTACGACCCAAAAACAGGTGCTCCTTATGGACCCCAATCTTGTCTGCCTCCAGACTCAGACAGGCTATTTACTGTGAAATTGCCCACCGGAGAAGAAAGCTTGTTTTTCTGGGCGTCCTCCCAAATCGAAACCTTTGCTGAAACTGTACCAACTGCCGATAAGTTTATCGAAGCCACTCCTGAAACCGTTAACACAGTAAATGGAAGCGCTCAAAATATCATTGAGGAAATCGCCAAATCATTGCCTTCACTCCCTAATTCCTTAAAAACCAATGAAAGACCTGTCCTGCTCCCTATGCCTGAAATATCTGATGGCGGCACAAACTCCAAAGGCACTCCCCTTTACTCTTGCGGAAATAAGGAAAATTCTGTATATAAATCACGCAGTCGTTTAAGCGGTATTGTCGGTCGTTTTTCAAGAGACAGCCGGCTTGAAGATTTAGGAGCCAACACCTCACAAAAAGCTAGGCGCTCAACTGTTAACACGCCAGTGGATCGATATAAGCAGACGATTGACCAGGTTTGGACTGTGCCAGAGACTCGTGATCAGGCAATAAAGTATTTGATTCAGTTACCTTCAGCACAAAGCTTAATATCTTCCGCGATTGCTGAAACTGGACAAAGCACACCAGTAACGGCTTTTAAACAGCAACTGGAAGACTTGGAAGCCGACCGCCTATCTTTAATGATGCAGATTGAAAGATATCGCGGTGAAGAAAAAGAACTAGAACTGAAAGTCACTAAACACCTAAAAGAAAAAGCACAAAAAGATGTTGAGCAATTATCTATGCAGCAAGCCGCTTTTAAAGAACAGTGTTTACAGTTACAAGAGCAACAGACAAGGCTCCTGGAAGAGCGTAATCGCCTTATCAGAGACCTGGAAAGCATAGGCGGCCTGCCTCATTTGTTGTCTCCGGACGCGGCCGAAGAAAAGGAATTACAAGAAATCTTTCAGGATATATGTACGCATCTGAAAGCCAAGGGTTTTGTCTGCAGCCAGAATGATGCTGTCCATCTAATGTGCTTGCTTGCTATCTTTCCTACTCTACAGCTTTGTTCTGACAGCCTCGCTGACAGTCTGCTCGCGGCTCGTTGCTTATCCTCCGCATTAGGAGCCGCCGAGACCGGTCCTCTTGCCAAAGGAGAAACCCCAACTTATTTATCGGGCAGTAACGGAATGGCGTTTGCTTTGGTTGAAGAACCTTCTAAACATGAGGTTCCATACACATGTCTGGTCATTTCTAAGCAATATTCACCCTTAGGGCCTATATATGAATGGGCGCAGTGGCCTCTGATTCGTATAAGTATAAAAGCCAAACATTGGAATCATTTGCCTGATGAAATACCTGTATGCCTGCAAAGTGTATATCAAGCATTAGAAAGTCAACAACTGCATACCTTGCCTCAAAGCGCTGAAGATTTACTTGAGGAGCTTTATACTTTCCTATCTTATGAAGGAAGACCTGTCCCGCTTCTTTTACAGCAGCGCCTTTCTACCTATTTAAGATTTGCTTCTCCCTTACTTTCGGGTGGAATTGCGGCAGCGCTTGACTTTGCGATTGTTTCTATCCTTGTTCCTTTTGCTATTTTTTATCAATTACCGCTTCAGGATGCCTTAAGAAATGAAGAGCCTTCAACTCTCCCCCTTACTTTCCAATGGCTAAATTCCAGTATCTAACCGCAAGGCAAGTCAAAGAGCTTGCTGCGCTTAACACAGCACGAGCCCGTAAGGCAACCGGGCGTTTTTTAGCTGAAGGGGAACATATGGTCGAGGAAAGCATCCGGGAAAAACGTGCTATTTGTCTCCTCTGCGCTGACACCTGTGTTGAAAAATTCGAAAATCTAATCAACAGCTCTCTTCCCGTGAACTTACTTTCACCCTCTGCCCTATCAAAATTATCAGATACCAAAACACCTCAGGGAATCCTTTCGCTTTGTGATATTCCGGAAAGAGCAGAAACCTCTATAGGCAAAAAGGTAGTCGCCCTCAATGCCTTACAAGATCCCGGTAATGTCGGGACCATTTTACGCACCATGGACGCCACAGGTTTTGATACACTTATCATCGACGAAAAAACAGCCGATCCCTATAGTTCAAAGGCCATTCGTGCCTCCATGGGAGCAATCTTTCGGATAAACATTATCCAAACAAAATCTTTACTGGACAAAAGCAGCCATTTAAAAAGCCATAAAGTCTTTGCAGGTGCTCTAGAAGGTGAAAACCTATATACAAGGCAAATGGCTCCTTATCCCATTTGCTTCCTTATCGGTAATGAAGGTAAAGGCTTAGATCAGGAAATACTTGATATGGCAACTTCCCTTGTTAAAATTCCGATGCCCGGCCAGGCTGAAAGCTTAAATGCTGCCATTGCCGCTGCTGTGATGATGTATGAATATATTAAACAGGAACATGATGTCCAATAAATAATTCTAAAGAAACATAAAAAACCGATGAAAAGATCCATCGGTTTTATTAAACTCGCCTTAGATATATTTAGACCATCATTTGGTTTTCGCAGGAGTAGGTGTAGCTTCCTTGGGTTCAGCAGTCTGCTTATCAGGAGTAGCCTCTGGCGTAGAAACCGCAGTGCTGCTTTCTGTTTTTACGGGTTCTTTGGTCGCTTTGTCGGCAGTTTCTGTTTCTTCAGGTTTTTGGGTAGCATCGACGGTTTTTTCTTCTTCCTTAGGGGCAACAGTTTCTTCAATTGCCTCCAAGGCTTGTACTTCGCTTTCAAGCCCAATTAAAGCCCCTATACTGTCTAGATTGGTAAGCGTATCGATAAGGGAAGAACGAACGGTGCTGATGGACTGTCCCAATTGAAGCTTCTCAACATCCCACTGGTCTTTTTCAAGATTTAGCCCTTCAATGGTTTCTGTCAAACTGTTAATTCGCTCGTTAGCTTCATCCAAAAGCTTGGTGGTAGAAGAGAGCTTAAAGAAAAAGGCGGCGCTTACAACACAAATGACAAGAATAAGCGCTATTAAAGAATATGTTAGTTTTTTCATGGGCCTGTTCCTTTCTATTATCATATTTATTGTGTTTATTGTACCATGATTTTTTAAAAAAATAAAGAGAATTTATAGCTTTTCATGAGCCTCACGAACCAATTGTTGAATTTGTTGCTGAGAAATACAGATTTTCTCTCCGGGAAGTATATCGGCAAGAAATTCAATGTTGCCTTTGGGACCTTTTATCGGCGAAAAAGTCAAACCATTAAGATGCCACCCAAATCCGAAACAAAATTGATTGATCTCCTCTAATACCCGCTGATGGACTTGCGGATTACGCACAACACCGTTTTTGCCCACCTGCTCTTTCCCCGCTTCAAATTGCGGCTTAATAAGCGTTAAGAATCTCCCTTGTTCTCCCATAATATTGGCCAATAAAGGGAGAAGAAGTTTAATGCTGATAAAAGACACGTCTATAACAGTTAACTGTGGTTGCTGGTTGAACATTTCAAGGGTTAAATTTCGTGCGTTGGTCCTTTCCATAACGGTAACACGACTGTCGTTGCGCAAGCTCCAATCCAACTGTCCATAGCCAACATCAACTGCATATACATGCTGTGCTCCTGCTCTTAGCAAAACATCAGTAAAGCCGCCTGTTGCCGCGCCAATATCCAAACAGATCAGATTCTTTACATCTGCCTCGAAATATTCGATTGCCTTTTGCAGCTTGTGTCCACCACGGCTCACAAAAGGGTTTAATTCACCACGAATTTGAAGAATTTCTGTACTATCCAGCATTTCGGAGGCTTTAATAATCTTGACTTCATTTTGATAGACTCTTCCCTCCATAATCAATTTCTGAGCCTTTTGCCTGCTGTCTATTAATCCCTGCTCAACCAACAGCATATCTGCACGTTTTTTCATTCCTTCTTCACCAAATCCCGCAGAATGTTTTCGAAAATACTGTTTGCATCGAGCTTTAAACTATGCAAAAGATCAGATCTTGACCCATGCTGAACAAACGCATCGGGAATCGCAAAACTCTTAATGGGTAACAAGACGTTGTTATCTTGATGCCAGGAACTAATTGCAGAGAACAAACCGCCGATTTTCTGTTGTTCTTCAAGGACAACTATGGGAACTCGATTGTTTTTCAAAAAGGTAGTGTCCAAGGGCTTTAAGCTGTACGCATTAACCAGGCCGATTCGATATTCTTTATCTTTCAGCCTTCGCCTTACCTCAATAGCAACATCTACCAAGCCGCTTTGAGCAACAAGCACCAAGTCTTCCCCGCTCTCCAATTTCTCCCAGCGATCAATATTAAAGTCTCCTACAGGATAGGACATGTTTTCTTTGCCCTGCTGCTTGGGATAACGAATCATCACAGGATGCTTATTGTCATAAAGCGCCCAATGGAGCATTTGTACAGCTTGTTTAACATTTCTTGGTGCAAGGATGATTAGATTTGGGATGGCCGAAAAAACATTGCTTGAAAAAACACCATGGTGGGTTGAGCCATCTTGACCTCCTAGGCCCCCTCTGTCCATGCAAAAAACCACATGCGCATCTTGCAAACAAACATCTTCGATTACCTGGTCCACGGCTCGCTGCATGAAAGTATCATAAATGGCAACCACCGGTAAAAGGCCTCCCTTTGCCATACCAGCCGCCATCGTAACGGCGTGTTCTTCTGCGATTCCCACATCAAAAAGACGATCGGGGAAAGTTTTCGCAAACTCACTCATTCCTGTTCCTGAAACCATTGCAGCGGAAATCACTACTATTCGCTTGTCTTTTTTAGCTAATTGGGTTAACTCTTCACCTAAATGTTGACCAAAACCTTCCGTTCCTGATTGGCGTGGCAATCCGGAGTTCAAATCAAAGGGAGATACACCGTGCATATTTTCAGGCTCCTGCTCCGCCGGAACATAGCCTGCTCCTTTTGTAGTGACCACGTGTAATAAAACAGGCTTTTTCATCTTCAGTGCCTTAGAAATCATTTTTTCAAGCAGTGGCTCATCCTGCCCATCAAAAGGACCATAGTACCGAATGCCCAATGAAGTAAAAAAATTCTCACATATAAATAGATTGCGTATGCGATTTTTCAAACGATGCAAGATTGAATAGGTTTTTTTACCTTCATCAGGAAGTTTGCGAATGGCTGAAGCCATTTTCTTTTTAAAACCAAGCCAGCCCTTACTGGTGCGCAAACCGCTTAAGTGCTTGCTCAGAGCACTCCTATTGGGTGATATGCTCATTTGGTTATCATTTAATATCATAAGAATAGGCGTTTTGTTGCTGCCAAGGTCGTTAAGTGCTTCGTAGCACATCCCGCCGGTCAGAGCACCATCTCCAACTACTGCCACCACGTGGTAATCATCACCTTTCAGGTCCCTGGCTCTTGCCATCCCAATAGCTGCGGAAAGGGCTGTAGAGGCATGCCCTGTTTCATAACAATCATATTCGCTTTCAGAGCACTTTGGAAAACCAGAAAGTCCCCCAAAGGTACGCAAAGTTTCCATGCGGTCATTACGGTCTGTTAGTATTTTATGTGCATAACACTGATGTCCTACATCAAAAATAATACGGTCCTTGGGCGTATCAAGAACCCGATGCAAAGCAACCGTCAATTCGACAACACCTAAATTACTGCCAAGGTGTCCTCCTGTTTGTGACACAACTTGGGTTATTCTTTGTCGAATGAGTGGTATGAGTTTGTTGACTTCATTAGCGTCCATGCGCCTTAATTGCTGTGGTGAAGGAAAATCCATCAATCGTCTTGCTCCTTTAATGGTTGAACATTATTATAACATACCCCTTTTGCTTTTCAAAGCGCACAAAAGGTTGTATACTTTTTGCATCAGGAGGTTGTTAATGAAGATCGTTATTGTTGGTGCCGGTAAAATTGGCGTTTCCCTCTGCCGCGACTTAAGTCACGAAGGGCATAATGTTACCCTCATTGAGCAAAAGGAAGTTCTGCTTGAGGATATGCTCGAAAAATATGAGATACTGGGCATAAAAGGCAACGGGGCTTACTATGATGTGCAGATGGAAGCAGGTGTCGATTCTGCTGATATGTTCATTGCCGTTACCCCATATGATGAGACCAACATCATTTCTGCTGTCATCGCAAAAAGGCTAGGAGCGAAACATACCATGGCGAGGGTGCGCACCCCTGAATACGCATCACACATGGTTTTTGTTAAAGAAAGTTTGGGAATTGATAGCATTATCAACCCCGATCTTGACGCCGCAAAAGAAATTTCACGCCTGGTTCGTTATCCATCAGCCCTGTCTGTTGAACCTTTTGTCGGCAACCGAGTAAATCTTGTTGAGCTTATCGTCACAAAAGAAAGCATTCTCAAAAATTTACCGATACCTGATTTTCGAAAAAAATATAATCACCTGCTTGCCTGCATTGTAGTGCGTGGCGACCGTACCATTATCCCCAAAGGCGACACCGTTTTGCTGGAAGATGATCATATATTCTTGACCGGCAAACCTCAAGAATTAGGGCAGTTATATAAACACATGGGTGCTTTGGATAGGATCCGCTCCCTATTAATTATAGGAGGAGGCCGTATTTGTGCATATGTTCTTGATTTATTAAAGGAATGGGGTATCGATATCAAGGTCATTGAGCAAGATAGAACCATTGCCTTTCAACTTGCGGAATCTTATCCCGAAGTATCTGTCATTCATGGTGACGGTACCGACCAGCACTTATTGGAGGCAGAAAACATTTGGGGCTTTGATTGTGTGCTGGCCCTGACCGGAATTGATGAAGAAAACATTCTTCTCTCACTTTTCGCTCAATCATGTAGTGTTCCTCGCGTCATTACCAAAGTCAACCGCACTAATCTTTTGCAAATATTACGCGATGCAGTTGGTAATCAGAGCATCATTACTCCCCCAAACATCACTGCAAATCACATTGTACATCTGGCACGCGCTATATCCAATTCCGAGGGCAGCAAGGTGGAAGCGCTGTATCGTATGCACAACAGCGACGCTCAAGCGCTGCAATTCTTCGTCGAACACAAATGCATCTTGATTGGAAAACCGCTAAAAGAATTAAGCATCAGAAAAAACACCATTATCGCAGCTATTGTGCGCAATCAGCAGGTTTTAGTTCCAACAGGCAATGACAGTCTCATGGCTGGTGACCATGCTGTCGTTGTAACCCTTGAAGACAATATCTTCGATTTGGATGAATTAATTGTAAAATGAACAGAGCAGTTGTACGCTTTTTAGTTGGTAAAATCTTACTTCTGGTTGGATTACTAATGGCTTTGCCCATTGGCATAGCTTTCATATATCAAGAAAGTTACCAGATTATCCTTGCCTATGGTATAGCGGCAACAGCTTGCTGTATCTTCGCACGATTATTGATGCTCCGAAAGCCACCCATTACTCGTTTCTATGCAAGGGAAGGTTTGGTTATTTGCAGCCTTGTTTGGATTTTGGCAAGCATTTTTGGTGCTGTTCCTTTGGTGCTTACTCGAGAATATCCGCACATGATTGATGCTTTTTTTGAGATTAGTTCCGGCTTTACAACGACCGGAGCTTCTGTAGCAACCAATGTAGAAGCCTTGTCCCATGCCACTTTATTCTGGCGCTCCTTTACTCACCTTATCGGCGGAATGGGCGTGTTGGTATTTGTTTTAGCCCTGCTCCCCAAAAGTGACCCTGACAATATTTATATGATGAAAGCTGAAATGCCGGGACCATCGTTTGGTAAAGTTGTATCAGGCCTAAAAAGAACCGCTCGCATGCTGTATGCCATATATCTTATTTTGGCATTTATTTTGTTTGTGCTTCTTGTGATCGCAAAAATGCCTGTCTTTGATGCCCTTTGTCACGCGATGGGCACCGCGGGAACTGGCGGTTTTGGCATAAAAAACACTTCCGTACTCTGGTATCAATCTTCGGCCATTGAATTAATCCTGGCAATAGGTATGTTGGTTTTCGGCATCAATTTTAACTTATATTATTTGATACTTTTAAGAAAGTTTAAGGAGTTTCTCAAAGATGAGGAGTTGCGCTGGTATCTTGGCATCGTCTCTATTGCCTTTTTCCTAATATGTTTAAATTTATGGAAAACATATCAGGACAAAGGGAAAATGACCATTGATGTTTTCTTTTCAATATCCTCTCTCATCACGACGACCGGTTTTTCTACGGTTGATTTTGCATCCTGGCCATTATTTTCGCACATTATTTTACTCCTGCTCATGATAATTGGCGCTATGGCCGGCTCAACTGCAGGGGGCTTAAAAGTATCTCGAGTGGTCATGTTCGGCAAAGTCCTGCGAGCAGAAATACTGCGTCAAAGGGAACCCGCAAGAATCGTTCCTGTTCGCTATAATAATAAAGCTCTGTCCTCACTCCTTACCCGTTCATTATTTGGGTATTTGATAGCTTATCTAAGCATTTTCACCTCACTCGTGTTAATTATGAGCTTTGAGTGCCCTGACTTTACTACAGCTTTTTCTGCCGTTGCGGCTACATTTAACAACATCGGGCCCGGTTTAGGAGCCGTTGGTCCAACTTCTAATTATGCATGGATATCCCCGTGGGGAAAACTTTTTCTTTCTTTTGGAATGATTGCAGGCCGACTGGAAATTTGGCCCATGGTTATTCTTTTTTCGTGGCGTAGTTGGAAAAAAGCTTGACTTGACAGTTGCGGTATAGAAAAGTATAATTATTTTACCGCAATAAATGCATTCTGCGATAGTAAAACACTCCGATTATTTGGTTAGAACACCTTTTAGAATGCCTTTATCAATACATTTTATTAATTAGCAAAATGAGCATTAAACGGAGGATACCATGATGAGAAAAATGCGCCATCGCGGGTTACTCTTGCTGTTGTGCCTATCCTTGGTCGTTATTGTCCATGGAACACATGAGCACACTTTTGTCGGAAAAACCATTCCCCCTACTTGCACACAAACCGGTAATACCTATGAGGCTTGTTCGTGTGGAGAAACGCGCAATTGGACAACAATTCCGAAACTTGGTCATAGTTTCTCTGACTGGGCTGTTCATCTTGCCCCCACCTGTCTGAGCCCCGGACAGCAGACCCGAACCTGCTCTGTTTGTAGTGCAAAAGAGACCATGAGCATTCCGGCTACTGGTGCGCATTCTTTTTCCGAATGGAAACTTGTAGTAAAGCCTGATTGTTTTTCAACAGGTTTAAGCACCAGAACTTGCTCTATATGTTCCCTTGTTGAACAAACACATCATCCAAAACTATCCCATGAATTTGGTCCTTATAATGTGACCAGATCTCCTTCATGCGAAACAACCGGCCTGAGCGTTTCTGAATGCCCATTATGTCATTTAAAAAGAGAAATGATAATTGCTGCAACCGGTCACAGCTTTGGTGCCTATACCACCAGCGTAGCTCCAACCTGTACGCAGCAGGGTCTTGAAAAGCAGGTTTGCTCCAGTTGCGGGAAAGAAAATTATCGTCAACTCGCTGCTAAAGGACATTCTTTTGGCGCTTATACTCTAATTCAAGCCCCTACATGCACTAAACAAGGGATTGAAGAAGCAAAATGCAGCGTTTGTAGCGTTTCGGTATTTCGATACATTCAGGCTTTAGGACACCATTTTGGAGGATGGACAGTCACCAAGCCCCCCTCTTGTACTGAAGCTGGAGTTCAGACTCGTATCTGCTCTTCTTGCGGAAAAACCGAAACACAAACGTTAAAGAAACTAGCACACACTCTTGATGGGGGTTGGTACCTTACAAAAGAAGCAAGCTTGAAAGAACCTGGCAGAAAGGTTCGTTACTGCAGTGTATGCAAAAAGGTTGCTGCTGTCAGAGATGTCATACCAAAAGGATATCGTTATAATATGCAGGCCAATGGATTTGGACCTTATGTCTATCAATTGAATCCTGCTCAAATCGCAAACACAAACCGGTTGATTCCCCTCACAGCTCAAGACCAAGAAGTCACTTATCCTATTATCAGCCATGACGGTTATGATATCGGCAAAATTACTTTAAAGCTGGTTGACGGCATCGTTACAGCAATTTTTGTGCCTAACGACCCCAATACGGTACTGGTTTCAGGCGGATATACTGTTTACGCATCGTATCAAGAAGCCTTGGCTGCATCCCCTATGTCTCCTATAAAAGTACCTTTTGGCAATCCATTCCCTGTCAATAGTAAGCAATGTATCATTTCTGTTGAAATAGTGGTCAGTTACGATCAAAATAACCCTGTCAATCAAGTTTTCTCCGATAGCAATGGTTTCGTCAACGGTACCCCCGCTTCTGATTTCATGGTGGATATGCTGCAAAAACTGATGAATATCAATTAAGAATTAATTTTACAAAAGAAGGTACTTACTATGCTTTTGATTAAAAACGGAAACATCCACAACGCAATCCAGCCAAAACCCTTCAAAGGCGATATTCTTTGTTTCAATGGCAAAATCAAAGAAATCGCACCACGCATTGATCCCACTTTTGAAATGACGGTTGTGGACGCCGAGGGCTTGCAGGTATATCCCGGCTTTGTAGATGCGCACAGTCATATAGGGCTTGACGGCTATGGTATTGGATATGAAGGTTCTGATTATAATGAATATGGCGATATTTTGACCCCACACCTTCGAAGCATTGACGGTTTTAAGCCCGATCAACCGGATTTATATCAGGCAGCAAAAGCAGGTGTTACAACCGTCAACTCCGGACCCGGCAGCTCCAATGTGGTCGGAGGCACTTTCGCGGCTTATAAAACTGTAGGTCATCGCGTTGATGATATGCTTGTAAAAAATAACACCGCCATGAAATGTGCCTTTGGTGAAAATCCCAAAAGGTGTTACCGTGAAAAAGGGAATACTTCACGCATGACAACGGCGGCAAGGCTTCGAGAGGTTTTATATAAAACCCGGGAATACTTGAAAAAAATCGAAGCCGCCGGTGAAGAGGTAAGTAAGTTTCCTGCCTTTGATATGAAGCTTGAAGCAATGATTCCTGTTCTTAAAGGAGAAATGCCCTTAAAAGCTCATGCCCATGCACGGGAGGATATTTTTACCGCCATCCGCATCGCCAAAGAATTTGGTCTTAAACTTACACTTGAACATGTAACTGAAGGGCACTTAATAGCTGCTGATTTGGCTAAAGAAGGTTACCCTGTAGCGATCGGTCCTTCTTTAACCGGTGCCTCAAAGTTTGAACTTCGCAACAAAACTTTTGATACCCCCGGTATATTGGACAAAGCCGGTCTACAGGTGTCCATCATTACCGATGCCCCCGTCATTCCTCAAGAATATTTGCCCCTTTGCGCCGCATTAGCAGTAAAATCCGGTATGGATTCTTTTAAGGCACTTCAAGCCATTACCATCAATCCCGCTATTCATGCAGGCATTGCCGATCGTGTCGGTTCTATCGAAGTAGGCAAGGATGCAGATATTGTGCTGTTTGACGGTGACCCTTTTGATGTCTCAACCAAAGCTGTGAAGGTATTCATCCTTGGGGAAGGTGTCGAATAATGACGATTAATAAAAACTCTTTTGATTTTATTGTAATTGGAACCGGAGCCGGACTCATTGTTGCGGAAGCTGCTCTTGAAGCGGGAAAAACGGTTGCTATCATTGAACAGGACCGCTTTGGAGGTACCTGCCTTAATTACGGCTGTATTCCCTCTAAGATGTTCGCATACCCTGCAGACATCATCCGACAAGCCAGACATGCCAAGGCTGTTGGGGTAGATTTCACTTCCCCTTCAATTGATTTTCAATATATTGTTGGCCGCATTAAACATTTGCGAAGCCGGAGTAAAAACATGCCGGATAGCTATGCCAAGGTTCCGGGCTGTTCAGTTTTTTTAGGCAAAGCAAAAATTGTTGGCGCCAAACAAGTGATTGTTTTAACGAAAGAAGGAAAGCAGCTTCTCCACGGCCAAAACATTGTGATAGCCACTGGTGCCAAGCCCAGTATACCGAGCTTTGTCGGAAATCATCTTGGAATTGATTATCATGGTTTCTTCAACAACTTACCTGAAATCCCGTACAAAAATCTTGTTATCTTAGGCAGTGGTATTATCGCTTGTGAGTTCGCACACTTTTTTTCTGCTTTTGGAACAAATGTGAGCATCGTTGGCCGCAGCGGTACCATATTAAAGAACGAAGATGGAGGCATACAAAAGGCTATTATTCAATCTATGCATAAGGCCGGCGTATCCCTCCTCTTAACACATCAGATTGATTATATTCAAGAAAACAAAAACCGCAAAACTGTTTGCCTCACCAACAAACAAACTGGCGAAACTATCAAGCTTGACTGTGAAGAAGTATTGATTGCTACCGGCGTAGAAAGCACCGCTTTGGACTTGCTTGATCCTACAGTCAGAGTAGAGTTGGACAAAAATAGTTTCATTGTGACTGATGAGAAAATGACTACATCCGTTCCCAACATTTATGCAATAGGTGATATCAACGGGCATCACCTTTTCAGGCACACAGCCAATCAGGAAGCAACAGTACTGGCTAAACGGCTATTCGCACAAGAAGAATTCATTATCAACTACCAGTCCGTACCTCATGCTATTTTCACTACCGACCAAATAGCTGCCGTAGGTCAAACCGAAGAACAGTTAAAAAAATCCGGCATTCCATACAAACGCGGGTTTCTGTCTTACAAAGATATCGCTTATGGGTGGGCAATGGGCTATGGCCAAGATGATGAGGGTGGCTTTGTGAAGGTTTTAACCAATCATGACGGGAAAATATTGGGCGCACACGCGATTGGTTATCAAGCAGCAGCACTAATACAACCGTTTGCTTATTTGATGAATGCAGGTGAAGGGACTGTTGCCCCCATACAGTCGTCACAACCCATCCACCCATCCATTACTGAACTGGCCGCTTGGGCTACAGATGCACTAAAAATACAGGAGGAATAAAAAATGACTAGAAATACTCAAAGAGATCCTATTGGTTTCATGGATTCCGGCATGGGAGGCCTGAGTGTTGTGCGATATGCAAGAACCGTCTTGCCAAATGAAGACTTTGTCTTCTTCGGAGACAACGCAAATGCTCCTTACGGTGTTCGACCAAAGGAAGAGGTGGTTGAGCTGGCCCTTGCCGTGGCAAGAAAACTAATGGCAAAAAATATCAAAGCTCTTGTCATCGCATGTAACACAGCAACGATGCTAACGCTTGAAGTAATGAAAGAACAACTTCCTATTCCTGTGATTGGCATTCAGCCTGCGGTTGAAGAAGCTTATCAATTAAGAAAGCAAGGCGATGTCTTAGTCATGGCAACGCCCAACACAATCGGAAGCGAAAGTTACAAAAAAATCGCTGCAAACTTTCCCCAGCACGTTATTTCACTCCCCTGTCCCGGACTAATGGAATTTGTGGAAAGGAATCAACTGTCCGGTGAAGAATTACATCAAAAGTTTTCAAGTCTATTGACCGGAATTGATACAAACAATGTCGATGTGGTTGTACACGGATGTACACACTATCCATTTTTAGAAAAGTCCCTCGCGCCCTTCTTCTCAAAAGATGTAAGCATGATGGATGGAAGCAGAAAAACTCTAAGAGAATTGATCGAAGCATTAAAGGAAAAGGATTTGCTAAATCAAAGCGATACACCCGGAAAAACTACCCTTCTGACAAGCGGGAGCAACGGCACTATCGAACTGATGCAACAACTGCTTGAAGCGTAAAAAACAAAAAGGAGCCAACTGTCCAAGCTCCTTTTTGATTGTTTCACTATTGATTAGTTATTAGTTTCAGTAGGCTGTCCGTTGAATAGAACATTTACAATAATGCCAATAATCAAAGCTGTAGCAATAGGCGAAATCTGAATCGCGCCAAGCTTAAGTGTTAGGCCGCCAATACCGGTTACGAGGATACCGGCAACAACAAAGAGGTTACGGTTGTTATTTAAATCGACAGGCTGCAGCATTTTTAAGCCACTTACAGCGATAAAGCCATACAGCGCAATGCAGATACCGCCAATGACACTTGAAGGAATGGAGTTGACAAAGCATACAAAGGGGTCAAAGAAACTTAGTACAACGCAGTATACTGCAGCCAGCGTGATGGTTGATACTGAAGCACAGCCTGTAATGGCAACGCAACCCACGCTTTCACCGTAGGTAGTGTTCGGACAGCCGCCAAAGAAAGAGCCAATGAGGGTGCCTATACCGTCTCCGTTGAGGGTACGGTCAAGACCGGGGTCAGTAATCAGGTCACGCTCAATAATAGTGCTTAGGTTCTTATGGTCTGCAATGTGTTCAGCAAGTGTTACGAAAGCGACCGGGGCAAACAGCATAAAAATGTTTAGAACATCGCCAATCGTTTTTACGGTGTTGACGTTACCTAATTTCTCGTCATAGACCCCAAGAATACCAAGAAAAGTAAACTGTGGAAGTTTGAATAATGTCATGTTATCAAAGGCAGCAAGGTTAACCATCTGAATAGCTTTATTGCCCACAAGCTTTCCAATAAAGGTAAAAACCAGAGCAACCGCATAAGCAGCAAGGACACCGATGATAAACGGAATCATTTGAATGGACTTTGAACCTTTAACAGAAGCCCAAACAGTGGCTAGAAAAGCGAAGATACCCACTGCGATGTGGAGCAAACTATAGCCATCAGGACCAATATTGGTGTTGGTTATGTTGGTGATGGCACTTCCACACAAGCTTAAACCGATGAGGGCAACGGTAGGACCAATCACAACAGGCGGGAGCAGCTTGTTAACCCAGTCAGTTCCTGTCTTTTTAATTGCAATGGAAATGGCCATATAAACACCGCCAGTAAAAACAGCACCAAGAAAAATACCCAGGAAACCAAAAGCCGTGGCGCCAATCAAAGGCGCAATAAATGCGAAAGAACTGCCAAGAAATGCCGGACTCTTCCGCTTAGTAACAAAAATATAATATAGGGTGCCAAAACCTGCGCCGCACAACGCAGCGGGCTGACTCATATAAGAGGTGCCGGACTGACCGTTGACAAGAATTGGAACCAAAATAGTAGCTGCCATAATGGCCAGCACCTGCTGAAAAGCAAACACCAGGTTCTTTTTAAAAGGGGGACGTTCGTGGACATCGTAAACTAGTTTCATGCTTTCTACCTCCTTGTTTTGCCCTAAAAAAAACCTTGCGTGCAGCAAGGTAGCTTGCCGCAAGTTCGGCTTTTGGAGCTGCGTAATCCTAACACAGGAAAAACAGCTTGTCAACTATTATATAAAAATGTTCGGGTTTTATACCTAATTTATTTGTTTTCTGGACGATAAGTAGCTTCCCCAGGGATGGTTGCCTCAATCACACCGGTAAAAATATTTTGTTTTTCAAGCTCTTGCAACACTGCACGTACTGTTCCAAGTTTTGCTCTTAAATAATCCCCCTGGCCTAAATGAATGGTAAAACCGGACTTGCTTGTCAAATAAATATTGTTACTATCCGCAAAAGAAATGGAAGTAAATAAGCTGTTCGCTCGTTGCAGCTGAATTTCTGTCAGTAAAGTTTTATAGCTTTCCATCTGCTTAATGCTGGAAAGCTGTGGGGTGGTTCCAACAGCAATTTGTTGAATCAATAAACCTGAAATTCTAATAAGCCCAGCGGTATTTAGGTTGTTTCCCTGCTCAAGAATAACTCCGTCATCAGCAATAATATAAATAATACCTAACCTATCCGCAAAGGCTACTGGTACCCGCTCTTTAATTGAAAGGTAGACTGTTGATGGAAACTTTTTATCAAAGGATATAAATTTCAAATACCTTTGAGCGTTAATCCGTTCACGTACATCCTTTTCGCGCACATTAAAAAAATTACTGTTTGAGTTGATTCCTGCCACTTCAGCTATAGCAGATTTGGGAAAATATACGGCTCCATGAACCTCAACTCGTCTGATTTTAACAACAAACTGTTGGAAAAATAAAAAAGCCATAACAAAAGACACCATTAAAATAACCAGACGAACCAGCGGCGGCATCTTTTCCCTAGGGGCAGGCGATATATGAAGCTGTTCAGAAACTTGAAAGGAAGGCTGCTCACCTCTTGTTTGATTTGGCTTTTCAGGGAACCCAGGAGGTGGCAGGTCTTTATACATGGCTTTCTTGGATACAAACAAGCTGCTTGAATATCCTCCCCCTCTCCTCATAATCTTTGAACATGTCAAAGCTCGAACAAGCAGGTGAATATAAAATGTTACCCTCATCAGGGCACATCTCTTTAGCTAAAGCAATAGCTGATTCTAAATTGTCCGCAAAACGTATTACTCTCACCCCGGCATTTTCAAAAGAGGAAGCGATTTTATGGGCAGTATCACCTAGAACTACAAGCCCAATAAAATTAGGGAGCGAAACTGTAAGCGCTGCCAATTCATCAAAAGATGTTTTTTTATCGTAACCACCAGCAATTAAAACAAATGGTCCAACCATAGCGTTCACTGCTTTCATGGTTGATTCAGGATTGGTACCTTTTGAATCATTATAATAGCGTATACTTCCCGGCGTAGATACAAGTTCAATCCGGTGCTCTACTCCCTTAAACTCTTTTAAAGCCTTTACGATTTTCTGTTCACTAACTCCTAAACACTTGGCAAGTAAAATGGCAGCCAAAGCATTTTCTGTATTATGATCACCCGGAAGGAAAATGACATCCCTGTCAACAAGTTTTTTATGACGGCCATTTTGTGATAGGTAAATTATCCCACTTTGACTATAAGCCCCATTGTGTACAGGATGATTCGTTGAGAACAGCTGAATCGTCGTATCTAACGCAGGAACCATAGAAAAACAATGACGATCGTCAGCATTTAACACCACCAAATCATCTTCGTTCATGGCGTCAAATAAATGTTTTTTGAGTGATATGTAATTGTCCATGGAGCCATGCCGGTCCAAATGATCCGGCGTGATATTTAATATAGCTGCGCAATTAGGATGAAAAGTATCTGTGCTTTCAAGCTGAAAACTCGATACTTCTACTACCAAACGAGCTGCACTGGAAAGGTCAAGAACCGCATCGCTTAACGGGTACCCGACATTACCAGCCACTTTCGTATGGAAACCCTCACATTCGAGCATATAGCCCAGCAAAGATACCGTGGTGGTTTTCCCGTTGGTACCGGACACCGCAGCATATGGGCAAGGTATATATAAAGAGGCAAACTCCAGTTCGCCAATCAGTGGAATATTCTTCTGTCTAACTTGGTTAAGTAAAAGAGAGTCGTAAGGAATACCAGGCGAAAAGACCGCAAAATCAAAAACATCGTCCGGTAAATCCGTACTGCCAAAAGAGCTTTTGACCATCGAATGGGTTAAAAGTTCTTGATTGATGTTCAAGTCAGATAGAGGTTTTCGATCATATAGGACAACACTACCGCCCAAATGTAAGATAAGTCGGGCAGCAGCTTGACCACTGCGGGCCATCCCTAACACCAGCACTTTTTTTCCCTTAAGTTGGGTACGAACTAACTTTGGGTTACTCATCTAAACGCTCCCATTACTGCAGCAGTTCCTTTACGATTTGTTTTTCATTAAAAACGCGCTTGACTCCATTGATTTCCTGATACGTTTCATTGCCCTTACCGGCAAGAATAATCATATCTCCGCTTTGTGCTATTTGCAGGGCTTTGGCAATCGCTTCTTTGCGATTTTCAATAACCTCATATGCGCCTTGCGTAGGCTTTATGCCCTTTTCGATAGCGGATAAAATGACATAGGGGTCTTCGGTGCGCGGATTATCGCTCGTAAGAATACTATAATCCGCAAGCCTACCGGCCACTTCACCCATCATTGGGCGCTTTGCTTTATCCCGGTCTCCACCGCAGCCAAATACAATGATCACTTTACCGCGCACAAAAGCGCGCACACTGTTTAAAATATTCTCCATGGCGTCGGGAGAATGAGAATAGTCAATAAGGACCTTAAATGGAGTGTTGGTGTCCAGCACCTCAGCACGTCCGGGAACAGCATGCAGTTGCTCAAGTCCTTTCACAATATCTTGAGGAGAAACACCCATCATTAAACAAATAGAAGCTGCTGAAAGGGCATTATATACGTTAAACATACCCATTAAGCTTAGTTGTACAGGAAAAGCCTCCTGGTCCCACAAGCATAGGGAAAAATGTACGCCATCCTCTGTAATTTCAATGTCTCGGGCAAACACATCAGAGTTTTCGCTGATGCCAAATTTAGTAAAAGGCACTTTCAGGTCATTAACTAGCTGTAACCCCGCTTCGCTATCGGCATTGATAGCTGCATTTTGAACCATGCCGGATAAAAAGAAGGTTTCTTTCGCCGCAAAATAGTTTTCCATGGTTTCAAAAAAATCCAGGTGATCCTGTGAAAGGTTTGTAAAGCAGCCAACCTCAAACTGAATTCCTTCCATCCGATGCATAGCCACAGCATGCGCAGAAGCTTCCATGCATACAACATCAACGTCAGCGTCAACCATTTTTCGTAAAGTGGAGTGAAGCTCAATGGGGTCGGGTGTTGTAAGTTGTCCTTCCAACCAATCGTCACCAATCATAATGCCAGTCGAGCCGATAAGACCGGCTTTAATACCGGCAGCCTCTAAAATTGACTTGACAAAATAAGTCGTCGTGGTCTTACCCTTAGTTCCTGTGATACCTATCATTCGCAGTTTTTTCGCAGGCTGACCAAAAAATTCAGCAGCCATAAGCGCCATGGCTGCACGATCATTAGTAACTAGAACCTGAGGAACATCTAGTTCAGACAGCTTACGGGTCACAACAAGAGCCACAGCCCCGTTTTGAACGGCAGACTGTGCAAAATGATGTGAATCAAAATGAGCACCTGAAATACAAAAAAACAACCCTTGCTTAGTTGTCTGTCGGCTATCTTGAGAAATTTGATTGATTTGACAATCGCCTATGACCTCAATCACATATTCTCCGGCAGCTTCAGCCAGTTTACTTAAAAGCATTTCATACCTCGTTGTTGCCCTTGAGCATAAATATATTTAGTTCACTGTAACGGGTCGGCGGGGCGCTGATTTTAGTCGTTGTCTCGTTGACCTGCTTTTGCATGCCTAATTCATGCACAGCCTTTAAGCTAATAGCATTTTCCAGGCAGAGATCGTTGAACTCGGTTTGCTTCTGGGCAATTTTTTTGCTGATATTATCGGCTTCGGCCACAATCCTTGTTTGCTCTTGTGCTGTCCATGATACTTCATTCATGCAAGTACCAAGTCTGGATAAGGAAAAGAAAACGACCAAGACCAATAAAACATAGAATAACCACATGGGCATAGTTAATTCTAACCATTTTGCTTTCATAATGCAAGAGAAAGAAGAAACACGCCTGCCACAGTTGCTTACCGTATCTCCATCCGGAATGTAAACGGAGCTGCATACATTTATCTGATAGTTATTTAGTTCTTTGGCTCCCGCTTTTGAATAAATTGCGTTTTGCATGTTGCCTCCTTACATTTCCTGTTGTGAGCGTGAAATTAAATCAAGAATATCCATGTTTTCAAAAGCTTGGTCTTCAAGCTCCGCCTGTTCTTGAGAAACAATGCGTACATAGTCATAAGCACCGGATACCAATACCGATTGTGAGTTTTGAAGAAATTTATTTCGTAATAGTGCGGGTATAAGCACTCTGCCTTGCTGATCGTAACTTGCATCGGGATAAGATAACATTGAAAACCTTGCTAAAACCCTTTCAAGGGAACGGTTTTTTTGAACCAATTGTCCTAAAAAGTCTATACGCTCTTTCCATACTTCAAAGGGATAGATGGCAATTGCATCTTGTGCGGTATTGACCCCGATTACAAACCGTTCACTAATTTGTTCACGAAAAAACTGTGGAATGATTACCCGGCCCTTGGGATCGACGCTATGAATATAAGCGCCGTTTAAGAGCCGACTGGGCGTCGGTTCGCTATGTTGCTGTTCACTCGAGGTGATCATTTCCTCGTTATTGCTCCCCATTCCCCCACCACCAATACACTTAATATAGTCTTATAGGGCTATAATACCACTTTATGGCACATTCGGTCAATAGAAAAAAGAAAGAATTTTTGATAATTTCAAAAAAACTTTCTTTAATATTTTTAGATTATTTGTGGTGATGAGTGGTGAAAGAGTATATACTTAGTTTATAGAACCTTGAATACCTGCAAATTATCACAAATTACAACTTCAGTAATTTAAAATCCAAGGCATCGCAAGCCACAAAGTGGTACTGAATCCCATTTTTTGCGCCATCGAAAGACATTTGTCCTCCTGGTCCATGCAAATGACCATAGACAACCTGATCAACTCCATATTCTTCAAGTAAATCAGTAACGGCACTGTCTTCCCCTGTTACATCCGTTGGGGGAAAATGTAAAAGCGCAATAACCTGCTCATCCTTTCTTAAACGCTGCATGCTTTTTAAGGAAAGCGATAAGCGCTCCAGCTCACGCTTATAAATCTTTTCATCCTCTTCATTATCCAACGGATAGGTCCATCCCCTGGAACCGCAAAAAATATAGTCATCTATTTTAATGGCATCATTCTGGATAGCAAAAACACCTTCGGGTAAATTGGCTCGCAAACGGCTGATAGAGCTCCACCAGTAATCATGATTACCACGTAAAAGAACAGCTTTACCAGGTAAACGGCCTAATAGGGCCAGATCCTCCTTTGCCTCATCTAAAGTCATTGCCCAGGAAATATCTCCCGGAATCAATACAATATCTTCTTGAGTAACCCTTGATTGCCAGTCTTCAACAATTTTTTCTACATGACCTTCCCAATGTTCACCAAATATATCCATCGTTTTGTCATGGATACCGGGCATGTGTAAATCGGCTATTGCAAAAACGGCTGGTTTACTCATCTTCCTCTTCGTCTTCTATATCTTCTTCCTCGTCTTCGAGCTCATCAAGCGAAATATATTCCACCTCATCGGTAAAATCATCGGATATATCAACCACATCCAGTTCAGATAAGTCTTCTTCTTTTTTTCCGTCTAAATCATCCTGAGAATCAAACTCTTCATCAGACAATCCGGAGTTTATATTCATTTCACGATAGCAAGAGGCACACATATCCTTTCCAGACATGACAGGTTGTTCATTGCACACAACACAAAGTTCAATTTCATCATCTATGATGCCACCATGAACTTCTTCCATACACACCTTACAGTAAGGATCATCATTTAAAATATAATTCAGTTCGCAGCGGGGGCATTTTCTCGGCTTCATACAGCACTCCTTATTGATATGGTACAGGGATTATATCCTGTCAAATAAATAAATGCAATAGGCTCTGCTATTTATCTTCGATTTTTATCTTTTACTTTCTTTATCCCTTTGACTTTCTTAGTTCGTTCTCCAACAGGATTAAGCAAAATAATATCTTGGACGGGGTTCATCTGTCCCCTGTTTTTGTCAACGTTTAAAACCAAAGAAATACCAATAACGTTTGTCAGAAGGTTAGAGCCGCCATAGCTAATAAACGGCAAAGGAATGCCGGTAATGGGCATCAAACCTACCGTCATGGCCAAGTTCTGAAAAACGTGGAAAAAAATCATGGCCATAACACCAACAATAATCAGGCGACCATATTTATCTTCTGTATGCCGCGACAAATAAACCATATATAGAATCATGATGACATACAGAAATATAAGGATAACGCAGCCAATAAACCCCACAGCTTCCCCAACGGTTGCAAAAATAAAGTCTGTCCAGTCCTCGGGGACAAAATTCAACTGACTGTGAGAACCAATCACAAACAGACCAATACCGCTTTTTCCCCCGGAGCCAATTGCTTCCTGAGAGTTTAGAATCTGTAAGCCGGCACTTTGAGCATATTTGTGCGGATCCAAGAAAGAAAGTAAACGCAAAAGCCTGTAGTTGTCCGACCCGGAAATGATTCCGTAACCAAACAAAGCGCCAACGCCAATCAAAGCTAATGCCATGAGGGAAATAACCCATTTCCAGCTTGCTCCGCCAAAGTAAATCATGACATAAAAGATAGCCGCCATAACAATGATTGAGCCAGCTTCACCTTGTACAAAAGTAATGGCAGCAGGTAAACCTACAATTAAAAACAGTTTAAGTGTATCTTTTACTGTACTCATCGGGCTGTCATTGTTTTCCATTTGTTCTGCCAACAATAAAATAATAGCTATTTTTGCAAACTCGCTAGGCTGAAGCATACGTCCCAGGAACAACTGGAACCACGCAGATACATTTCGGATAGACTTGGTAGCTGTAACGACTAATAAGGCACCTACAATTAGGTAATAAAAGTACCGGGCATAGCGCTTGAACTTTTCATACGGTATACTAACAATGACCGATACAACCACTGGAGAAGCGATTGTAAAGATCGCCTGCCAACGAGCTGTTGTTGAATTGGCGATTTGATTAATCAGTGGCAATCCAGCACTAATAGAGGGGTTGAAAGTTGCAACCGCAATAAAAAGAACCCCCAAAAACATCATGAAATAAGTAAGGATAAACAAAAAATAGTTAAAACGAAACCGTCGCTGCGGTAAACTTCCGCTCTGATTTCGCGCCCATTTAGTCATGATTTCTCAACCCTTTCAGTCGGTTCAATATGGTTTTCAAAAAAGGCTTTTGTACTTCATTAATCTCTTCGCCCCACAGTTTGGAAAGGAGCTTTTTCCCAAAAGACAAAAGAGGTTCTTCTGCTAAGCAATCAACCAGGCATCCTTTTTCAATTGCTTGCTCATAAAGAAGGGGGCTGTTGGATAGTTGGCCCAAATAAACAATATCCATCGCCTGAGAGGTAGCTAATAGCTTACCATCTAAGCCTTTTTGTACAACGGTACGATTAAATAAGAGGTTGCTTGGCAGTCGATATTTAGTATGCAAAACAGAAGCTATTTTTTCAGTACTGCGAATGCTGACCGGATCGGGTGTTGAAACAATAACCGCTTCATCGCTACATAAAGCAAAAGCATTGAAAGCCTCTCCTACTCCGGTAGCACAGTCGACAAAAATCATATCATACTGCTTTTTGAGTGTTTCAAAAAAAGGTATTAGTTTAGTGGATACAAATTCGCAAGAGAAAGAACCTTGCCCCACCTCCATCAAATGTAGACCTTCCTGTGCATCGCAAAAATAAACTGCTTCATCAATTGTACAACGCTCTTCAAGGCAATCAAACATATCGTACATGATCCGATCTTCCATGCCGAGAAAAATATCCAAACTTCTAAATCCAATCGTACCATCAATTAATAGCGTTCGGACTGAATTTTTTGCCGCAGCATAACCAAGAAGAGTAGCCATGGTGGATTTACCAACACCGCCCTTGCCGGACACAATCAAAAAAACTTTTCCCATCATTCCCTCAATCACGGCATCAATTCATTGCCAGGCACCACAGGAATATCGCCTGTCTGCTTGGTTTTGTTATCCATCCACCAGGTAATAAACAGCTTGGTTGCCAAGGTACTCTGGGCACCCGAATACCCGTTAGGAATAAGGGTAACGATGGCAATTTCCGCAGGCGTCTCAAAGGGGGTTAAAGCCACAAACCAGCCATTATTTTCTACATCCAGCTTAACCTTGCCAATGGTAATCTGTGAAGTACCTGTTTTAGCCCACAGGTCGTTTTCATATGGCCAGCCTTTAAAGATTCGGCTTGCAGTACCGCCTTCTTCGGCGTTGACCACACCTTTCATGCCTTCCCGAATGTAAGGAAGATAAGGTTCTACGCCTTCAAGCTTTCCAAAAACATTGGGTTCGTATTTGTTTAGAATTTCGCCATTGGGCGAAATGACAGAGTCCACGATATTTAAATTATAAACCGTACCGCCATTTCCAATAGCGGCCACATAACGGCTAACAGCTGCAGGCGTAAGCAAAGTAATAGACTGACCGATAGCCATTTGCACTTCCAAGCTGCCGCCCCATTTAATATCGTTGAGATAAATCCAGATATCTCCAATTACTGCCTGCAACCAAACCATTTCCCTGGTCATGTTTAGCTCGGCCATCAAAATAGGACGCATGGCATCAGGCCATTGATTGGACGGTGTATCAACAGCCATTTTCATTAATTCCGCGCAACACTTGTTGAGCTGTTCTTCTGAATAGGTAATACCGTATGAGGCACCGATGTTCTGAAGGTGCTGCTTGATAGAAGCGCGAACAAGCACAGGCGTGGCAGTTTCCTGTTCATAAATGTTTTCCTGCTGCTTGTCGTATAATGAAGTTTGACAGCCCACAATACTGCGTGCTTCGCCAGGCAACTGGATACCGGTTTTTGAAGTAAGGCCAATGGCCGTCGAGAATTTATAGAGCCTGTTTGTTCCCGTGTCGCCATAGAGGCGTCCAGCTAAGGTATAAAAGAAATAGTTACATGAGTTGGATATACCTTCGATAACAGTCAAATTAGCATGTTTATAGCGCTGACCCTTTGTTATCCAGCAAGTAGGCGCTTCTTCTTCAAGGGAGGTAAACCTCATATAGGGGCCATCGTCTGAAATCATTTCATCAACGGTCAGTTCCCCATTGGTTAAGGCCGCCAACGCAGTAACCATCTTAAAAATAGACCCCGGCTCCGCGCGCTGTTGTATGTTAAAGTTTCGCAAGACTTTGCGCTCGTCCAATAGATAACTGATCGCGTCTTCCCCACCAGCTGTCATAGCGTTTAAATCGTAGGTTGGAAATTGAGCCATTGCAAGAACGCGGCCGGTATTCACATCTAGTACCGTCATAGCTCCTGTTTCAGCAAGTTTTAGGGGAAACTTGTCAAAATCCCGTGTTTCCAATTTTTCCCGATTGGCTTCAAGCCAGTTGGGATTCACAATTCTGTTTTCCTGAACCGACCGGATCGTAGCCACGTTTTGCGCCAATGCTTCCTCCGCCATCTGCTGATAGCTTGCAATTAAGGTTAGCTTTACGTTATTACCATCCTGTGGAGCCGTATAAGAAATCTGTCTGGTTAATCGTCCGAAATTGTCACGCTCCATGACCCTGCTTCCCTGACGGCTGGTAATATTGGGTGTCAACCAGTTTTCCATACTTTTTTCAATACCATCTTTTCCTATGATATCGTTTAGAGCATAGCCCAAGGGGCGCAAAGCTTCACCATAGTTATCTACAGCTGCAATAGGCCCAACATAGCCTATCACCTGAGAAGCAAGCGTTGAACGAGGGTAGATACGTTTTTCGCCAGTTGAAATATCAATACCATGAAGGACCATTTTTCTGCCGGTAATTTCACTCACGCAAGCAAAAGGAACATCCTTGGCAATCTCAATTGGAACCGAGTTGTATAGATTCATCTGCATTTCAGAATAGACCGCCATCACTTTCAAAACAGTCTCTTCATCTAAATCTCTTTCATTGAGGTTGTATAGAATATTCAGCATATTAAAACAATCTTCAGCGGTCGGATATCTTGTGACACTTAAGTAATGATTGTCCCGCCATTGCTTTTCTCGAATTTCAAGTACACGGTCGCTCACTCCCCGGCCAAAGTCAAACTCCCACTGATTGGTTTCTTCGTTACGCTTAAAAACGCTGGTAACCGACACCTCGGAGCCATGTTTCTTAAGGATTTCTATGGTTTCAAGAATGGAATCGGTAAAACGCTCGTAGTCTTTAGCGGAAGTTTGAGTCATATATCGCTGGAAAGTAACGTTATATGTATCTTCGCTCATGGCAAGCACCACCGAATCAGCATCGGTAATCATGCCTCGTTTACCGGTTAAGCGCAGCGTTTTAGCGCTTTTGGTGCCCGCGTCTTGTTGATAAAGGTCCGAATGAACAATTTGAAGAGAGTATAGTTTTGCAATGACAGCAGAAAAAGCAACCACGATAACTCCAATAAACAGGAGATACCTGATAAACATATCTTTGCCGATTTTAAGTTGCTTGTTCTTCTTGTCCATTTTCCCTTTCCTCATTATTTTCTTCCATGACTTGCTCCGCTTCGGATTGATTACTTGCTTTGATATCGGATTTGCTAAGCATATTTTCGTTATTCTCTTGCATAAAAGGCAACGGTTCGAATTTTTCTTCGGTTTCGGGTTGATCCTCTACCCTGCGCTTTAAGCCTGTAACTGAAGACAGCGGGGCATCATCATGAATAACAGTCATCAGTTGCCACTGCTCCTGCGTAATGGGTGTCACGGACTCCATATAGGAGTCGCCAATCTTCTTGATTCGCCTTTTTTGGCCCAAACCCAAAAACTTACGGGCAGGAAACATCAACAAAATAGTAACTGCTACGGTATAGAAGCTGGATTTGAAAAGGTTGCTAACATGATATCCCCCCAGCTTCACACCGTTTAGCGCTGCATAGCCCATTAAAATGATTTCAAATGTGACCTGTAAAAGAAAAGCATTCATCGGTATGCGCTGCAAAGGGTTTCTATCTTCGGTTGGTGTCCTGGGAGAAAGATGCTTAAAGAAGCGTTTAATTACTCTTGCGATGGGATTTATTTCACTTGACTCTCCATCAGGGCGTGCGCGATTGGTGGTTGTTACATTTATACCTGTTTCAAGGCGAATAGCCCGTTCCTTATCGTCAACACTCACTCGTCGCATTTCCCGACGAAACTCGCTCATATCGGCAAATAACTGCGCGTATAATAGAGCTAAAACCGGGTAGATAATCACATAAAAAGAAGGAATAAACTGAATGGTTGATTCAAGCATTAACCCAATCAAAGCCCCGGCAACAAAAGCGTATTTTTTTCCGTAAGATACAGTTAAAATCGCTATCACCGACATGAGTAAGTTACCCATAGCGCCAAAGACTTTTAGGCGCGGCATTACCGCAACCTGCAAAAGATAAAAAACGACAATCAAAACCAGCGCTCTTAGCATGCGCCCTATCGCCACATAAAGAACTCGCAAGAAGTTCAAAAAACTATCCCAAATATCGCCCAGGTGATCAAAAATGGAATCCATTAATCGTTCTCCACCGTTAGGAAGTCACTGGAAAAGGTGGGTGCGGGTGTAGCAGTCGGTTCAGGGGTGTCGGTAGGTTCGGGGGCTGGCGTCAAATCCGGCTGTGTCTTTTCCACATACACAATGTCATTACCATCAGATACTGTATCCGTAACCGAAGGTTCAAGCGCTTTTGTCGGTTCCGGGGTTTGGGTCACTTCCGGCTCCGGAGTGGGTGTTAACGCACTCACTTGACCCAAGAAAGTGGACTGCGGCATCCTTGAGGGTAAAGGCACAAAAGTCGACTGACTCATTGCTCCCCGAACGTCAGCTTGTTCCGCTTTTTCCGGCCGGTAACGATAGACGATGACATACTCGATATGTTCAAAATCCGCAATCGGATCGATGACCACATAACGCTTGGAGTCATCTTCCCCTCGGGTACTCTCCCTAACATGCCCAATAGGAATCCCTTTAGGAAACTCCATCCCAACGCCAGAGGTTACAACGCGGTCACCGGGCCTTGGTAATGAAGTATAGCTCAAATAATACATACGGCATTCTTTTTTTCCGTTTACTGACAGAGTACCCTGTACCGTTCCCTGATCTCGGCTGGATTCAATCAAGCCGGCAATAGAACAGTCCGCATCAATGATACCTTTAACCGAACAAGTGTTTTCCCGAACATCAAAGGTATAACCAATTAATGCCCCGGGTACCACAACTGCCAGGTTGTTTTCTACACCCTGATTGGTTCCCACGTCAATGGTTAACGTAAAGGAATAATTGGATGTGTCTGTACCGATGACAGACGCCTTGATACCGTCCATTTGTCGATTTCGATCAATTTCATCTGCTAAATCAAGCATCTGCGCAAGTTCATATTCCAATGTTTCAACCCGCATGGCTCGATCAGTCAGTTCGTCCACCTTTTCTTGAAGTTTTTGGTACTCCTCTTCAAGAGTGGCACGATATTTTAGTTTACGAAGATATGTCTCTACAGAGTCTACCAGTTTGGAAAAAACGCTCTGCACAGGCGTAATAACCGTCGAAACAGCATGCCTTGGCTTGTCTAAAATTCCCAGGCCTGGGAAAAATTGAAAAGCTATCGTCGCAACAATGGCTATAAGCAAAACAACGATCACAATCCTGCCCACCCAGTTAGACAGGCCTCTAACCTCGCCAGAGCGTGGATTGACTTTGGCTTTTGCTTTTTCCTTTACCGGCGGCGATAGTGGTTTCTTTTTCTTCACGCCAAAACCTCTTCGTCTCTAAACCGTCCAAGCCGTTCAACGATCTTTAAATGATCTTCACTATCAAGCAGTTTGCTTAAACCCTTGACACAGCAAAGAGTGGGTTCTCTTGCTATGTTTACAGGTACGCCAAGTAAGCTGTCACTCAAAAAGTTCTCAAACCCGGAAAGAAGTGAACTCCCGCCCGTTAACACGACACCATGGGTCAATACATCAGCTGCCGCTTCAGGTGGAGCTTTTTTCAATATGTTCTGAGCTGTATCGGCTATTTGCCCGCAAAGAGGACATAGAACCTCCCATAGTTCAGTCAAAGACAAATCAATAATACGCGGAAGTCCGGTGGTCATTTCACGTCCACGAATTTGAAACTGCATGTTTTGCCCGGGTTCAGTGGCACTGCCCCGATCAATTTTTATATTCTCCGCTACACGGTCACCAATGAGCATATTATGCTGTTTTTGGATATGGCTCATGATCGCTTCATCAAAGCTAACCCCACCAATGGCAATCGAGTGATAAGCAATAAAGCCACCGGAGGCAATTAAACCAATTTCTGTTGTTCCCCCGCCAATATCAATGACCATAGAAGCTTTGGAAGAAAAGATATCGATATCGGCGCCTAAAGCAGCAGCGAAAGGCTTTTCAATAAGATAAAGATTGTTTTTTTGAACTCCTGCCTTGAAAGCCGCGTCACGCAAAACCCGCCTATCAATCGGGGACAAGCCACAAGGAATGCTGATAAGCGTTTTGGGTTTAAACAGGTATGAGGAACCGATGCTTTTACGAATGAAATAGCGCAACAAGTCTTCTGCCAACTCAAACTCTTTAATCCTTCCCTGGCGAAGAGGACGAATGGCAACCTCATCAGGTGCGGTTCTTCCGACCATAGACATGGCATTATCACCGATTGCACGCAGGCTTCTGCGGACATTATCAGTTACAACCAACATCGTTGCTTCATCCAACACAATTTCCCCGCGTTTTAAACAAACGCGGGTTGAAGAAGTGCCTAAATCAATACCTATTTCTTTGCGAAATGAAATCATCTGTCCATCCGTATCCGTTAATTGATAAAATATCCTGCCTTTTCCAGCATACTACGCACAAGCGCAGTCGGCAGGCCTACAACGTTTGTATAAGAACCCTTGATCCACTCAATAAACATGCCGCAAATACCTTGTATTTCATATCCTCCGGCCTTCCCAAAAGGTTCACCGGTCTGAATATATTGTTGAATGATGTTTGGAGTCATATTGGCGAACTTTACTGTGGTTATTTCAGTTGCCACTTGGGGAGTCTGTCCGGGAGAAACAATACATACGCCTGTAAGCACCTGATGTTCCACTCCTTGCAGAAGCGATATCATGCGAAAAGCGTCCTGATTGCTTCTAGGCTTTCCTATCACCATACCGTCTTTTACAACAATGGTGTCTGCAGCCAATACAACCGTGTCGGGGTTAGCATCAGCCACCGCCAAGGCCTTGCGCCTGCAAAGAGTTTCAACTGTTTCTTTGGGACTAAGGGAAACATTTTCATCCACATTCGGAGAAACAATTGTAAACAAAATTCCCATTTTTTCCAGTAATTCTTTTCTCCTTGGCGAAGAAGAAGCAAGGATGAAAGGTACATCCTTCATCAAATTATAACACATCATACACATTTTTGCCTAATTATTGTAAATTATTAAATGCCATACACTACGCACGCATTGTTGTAAGTGAGTTCGGCTATCTTTTCGACGGGCTGCCCACGATACTCCGCAAGCTTTTGACAAACAAATCGAATATTAGCCGGTTCATTTCTTTTTCCACGTACCGGCTCGGGAGACAGATAGGGGCTGTCAGTTTCAATAAGCAACAAGTCCTCTGGCACAATCCTGGCCGCATCAATAAGCTTGCGAGCATTCTTATACGTTAACGGTCCGGCAAAAGAAATATAAAAGCCCAGTTTTACATATTCAGCCGCAATTTCCGCAGACGATGAAAAGCAATGAACAATTCCGCCATGAAGACGAGATTGCCAGGCTTTTAAAAGTTCCAGCATATCTAGATGGGCATCACGCACATGCAAAATAACAGGAACCTTACAACAGCTTGCTATATCAAATTGATTCTGCAGCACAAGCTTTTGCTCTTCCTTATAGGCAGCATCATAATAGTAATCAAGCCCTACTTCCCCTAGCGCTACCACTTTATGTTCGGAAAGCATCTTTTCGATTTGGACATAGGAGTCCTCATCCACCTCCTCGGCATCGTGAGGATGAATTCCAACTGCCGCATAGACACTTTGAAAGCGCCGCGCCAAATCAATCGCTTGTTGAGAGTCGGCAATATTCGAGCCGGGACACAAGCATTTAATAACACCATGTGACTGCATCCGCTCCATTGTTTGTTCAACATCATCTTGAAAACGCCGATCATTCAGATGACAGTGTGTATCAAAAAGTTGCATCAGCTGATAGTTGAGCCGGGTGGGATGGTTTCATCCACCGTCAAAAGCTTAATGAGGCTTTCGTCGGCAGACGCGGCAGAAAGAATCATACCTTCAGACTGTATCCCCCGCATTTTCCGGGACGCAAGATTAGCAATCATAATAACCATTTTACCAATCAAATCCTTGGACTCATAGTGTTCGGCAATACCCGATAAAACGGTACGTGTTTCGTTTCCTAAGTCAAGGGTAAATTCAAGCAGTTTGTCACTCTTTGGAACTTTTTTGCAGTCAAGCACTTTGGCCACCCTTAGGTCCAGCTTGTCAAAATCGTCAATCGAAATTGTAGGTTTGATTGCAGGTATATCGGTCACATCTTCGGCTGTTTGCCTGTCCGCTTCACTTTCCTCAGCTAAAGCAACCAACTCTTTTTCAACATCAAGGCGCGGAAAAAGAGGGTCTTTACGCTCAATGGTAGCGCCGTGCGAAAGAACACCAAACCTTTGCAGGGATTCCCAGGTTTTCATTTCCTGGTTTGATACACCAATCTGCTCATAAATCCGTTCAGGCGTTGAAGGCATGAAAGGGGTTAAGAGAACGGCGATAAAGCGCAAAGTTTCGGCCAAAGTGTATAGAACTGTTCCCAAACGCTCTTTTTGACTTTCATCCTTGCCTAAGATCCAAGGCTTGGTTATATCAATGTAGCGGTTGGCTTCGCCAACCACCTTCCATATCTCTGAAAGCGCAAGAGAAAATTGCAAGGCATCCATATCCTCCTCCATCTTGCGAGGAAGAGATAAGACAAGATCAATTAAAGCCTGGTCCTCGGTATGAACTTCATGGATAGGAGGAATAACGCCATTAAAATACTTAAGTATCATGGCATTGGTTCTGCTCAGTAGATTACCCAGGTCATTCGCCAAGTCGCTATTCACACGATTGATTAATGCCTCGTTCGTGTAGTTTCCATCTGAGCCAAAAGGCATCTCGCGCATCAGATAGTAGCGCAGTGTATCGGCACCATAGCGTTTAATAATAGGCTGCGGATAAACAACATTGCCTTTGGACTTGCTCATTTTGTCGTTGCCAAACAAAAGCCAACCATGCCCAAAAATCTGCTTGGGTAAAGGCAGCCCCAGTGCATGAAGCATAATAGGCCAATAAATCGTATGAAAACGTACAATCTCTTTACCAACCAGATGCACGTTGGCAGGCCAATAACGCTGCATTAAGCTGTCGTCTTCGCTATCATAGCCCAAGGCAGTGATGTAGTTAGATAAGGCATCAATCCAAACATAAACAACATGTCCCGGGTCAAAATCCACTGGTACGCCCCAAGAAAAAGAGGTACGGCTAACGCTTAAGTCCTGGAGCCCGGGACGCAAGAAGTTTTGCAACATTTCATTGGCACGGCTTGTGGGTTGGATAAACTCGGGATTTTTTTCAATATAATCAATTAACCAGTCTTGATACTTGCTCATGCGGAAGAAATAGCCTTCTTCCTGGACAAGTTCAGTTTGACGCGAGCAATCGGGACAGCATTTTCCTTCCAGTAACTGAGAGTTTGTCCAATAGCTTTCACAGAAGGTGCAGTACTGGCCTTCGTAGTACCCTTTATAAATATCGCCATTGTCATAAAGCTTACGAAATATTCTTTGAACAGTTTTTACATGCTTTTCATCAGTCGTACGGATAAAATCATCATATTCAATGCCCATTTGTTTCCACAAAACTTTGGTTTCGGCAACAATTTCATCCACATACGTCTGCGGATCTTTTCCTGCCTCCTGGGCCTTTCGTTCAATTTTTTGTCCATGCTCATCTGTACCGGTCAAAAAATACGTATCATATCCTGTCATTTTCTTGAACCTGGCCATGGTGTCAGCAGCAACCGTGGTATAGGTATGCCCGATATGCATGTGTCCACTTGGATAATAAATAGGCGTTGTTATATAGTACGTTTGTTTCACTTTCCTACCTCCCCTAATTCTACCTAAACATTATATGATTGATACTGCTGAAAATCAAGCACAGGTACTACATTGCTTTGAATCAAACAAAAAGGCGGCAGGCAAGCTTGCCCGCCACCGTGTAAAAGAATAATTATTGTTTTGGGGCCTCAGTGGATTGCTCCGTTTCATCTTGCGTGAGGGCCTCCAAGGATTGAGAATCGAGTGAGGTATTTTCCGCTTCTTCCTGTGCGATTCGTTCTCTGGCTTCCTGGCTTGCCAAAGCAATATTTTCTTGGTTATAAGTTACTTCAATGCTCTTTTCCCAGTTGGCAAAGGCTTCTGAGAATACTTCCTGCTCTTTTCCATCTAAAAGATAATCATAAATCTCTTGATGGATTGCCTCAGTCATAATAAGGCCTGAAGGAACATCCCTTAAGTAATAAAGAATATGGATACCAAATTGCCCTACGACCGGCTCACTTACATCGCCAACCCTTTGCATTTCAGGAGCAAAAGCGCCTTTAGTAAATGCAGGATCGTACATGATGGATTGGCTAGAAACATTGTAGCCGTTGGCTAAGTTTTCCTCATCTTCCATACCGGGATCTTCACCATATTCTTGTATCAACTCGACAAAAGGTATCCCTGCTGCTATTTTTGCCTGAATCTCAGCAAGCAAATTTTTCTGAGAGTCAAGCACAAGCTGTTTAGCGGCTTCTACCTGGTCTAAGGTGATAGGCTCAATCACAACGCCCGGTTCTTCAGTTTGCTGTTCTTCTCCTTCAGTGTCATCGTCGGGTTGACTTTGTTCTTCATAGGCAGCTACCATGGATAAATAGCTTTCAAGGACCTCTTGGTCAGGCTTAATCAAAATATGAAGGATACCGCGGTAACCCTCAGGTGTGTACCAACTGGGCGCTCCATAATACTGACTCAATTCGTACTCAGCAACGTTATCTTTATACTGCGCCTCGTACTGCGCACCAATGGTCAAGAACAGTTCATTAATCTCCTCTTCGATAGGTTCATAACCGCCAAGGAGATACTGGGTCATGCGGTTATAGGCCTCACGGCTCTTTGCTTGTTCTACCGCATATTCAAGGGTAATTCCATGATTTAAATAATACTGTTCAGCATCAGTTCTGGCCTGTTTACGAGCTTCCTCCGTATCCTCTGTTAGGAAATAAGCCACATAAGCATCAAGTGCGGCTTCCCATTCGACCTGCGCATCATTATTGATGGCAGTCATTTCTTCTTCTGTGAATTGGTCAAACCCCATATCGGATATTTTGCTACTCAGAATTTCCCGCTGAACAAGATATTCAACAACGGTTTGATAGTCGTCTTCGCTGCTCACATAGTTATAGTTGACAAAAGTAGGCAGCAAAAGGTCGGCAGCGCTTTGAAGAATGGCTTTACCCCCGACAGTAGCCAGCACCCTGTCTTCCTGAGAACTTGGGATCGCTTCGCTCTGGGGCTCCGTTGTTTCAGCTGCCGGAGCATCGGTTGCAGGTTGTTCAGCTACATCAGTTGCGGGAACATCAGATGAACCGGGTTCTTGAACGGGAACTTCTGTTGCCGTTTCCTCTTGAGTAGGAGCCTGCGTCACTTCAACAACAGCTGTCGGTTGTTCTTCAGGCTTGTTATCTTTTTGCTGACAGCCTGTCAGCAGCAGCGCACAGGCTGCAAGTAAAGCTAAATACTTTTTCATTCTCATCAATCCTTCCTGACAATGTTCTAAGGTATTATCGCATAATTTATGGCCTACTTCAAGATGTAGAAACAGTTGTTTACAATTTCGTCATCACTTATCAAAAACATGCATCTTTCCCACCGGAGGTTCCTTGGAATAAACCACCTGCAATCCTTGGTTATCCGCTTGCTCAATGTATTCAATAATCTGCTTACTTATAATAGCTCCAGGTATCAACAAGGGTATTCCTGGCGGATAAACATATACCGTTTCAGCGCAGAGGCGCCCACAAGCCTGTTGAATGGGCACCAAAACTATAGCAATGTCCTCTTCAATAAGCTGCACAGAGGTCATGGATGGTAAACTTGGAAAACAGTTTTCTGCCAAATCATGGGTTTGTCCGTTTAATTCATTATCAGTTTTAATAAGCGTATTATGTAACCGTTCAAAAGTATCTCTTTCATCTCCAATACTGCTTAAACAAATAGTATAACGAGCTGTTGTCATTTCAGGCTCAACTTTATGTTTCCTCAATTTTCGGGTAAGAAGCATACCTATTTTATCATTTGCGCGGCCACCAATCGAGATTTTAGACGGATCAATAGCATAAAAGTACGGAGAGCAATCCAAAAAAGGCACTTTGATGTTTTTTAAGCTCTGCACTTCCCGATAAAATATTTGTAGCTCCTGTTGCCAAACTTTAAAGAGCCTTTCCCCGTCCTTTAAAAGCAACCGAACACATGCATCAATAGAAGCAAGCAAAAGATAACTAGGGCTTGTTGTTTGTAACATGTCCATTTTTTCTGAAACAGCTTCAAAAAGAGACGGCTCATTCACATGCAGCAAAGCAGTTTGGGTTAGTGCAGGCAAGGTTTTATGCAAGCTATGAACAACGATATCCGCCCCCTCTTGAAGGGCATTATTGATGCCAAAAAAGCAAATACCAAGGTGGGCTCCATGGGCCTCGTCAACCAATAACTTGGCGCCAAATTGATGAACAGTGTCCGAGATCGATTGAATATCGCTGACTACTCCTTCATAAGTGGGGCTTGTAACGATAACTAACTTGATTTCCGGGTTTTCTTGAAATGTTTTTAAAACCTGCTCTGTTTGAATGCTGCCAACAACACCTGTCTTTGGCTCAATACCAACATCCAAAATAATCATTCTTGCCTTCACAAGCCTCAAGGCATTGTAAACTGAAATATGTGAATTGCGCGCAACAAGAACCGTATCTCCGGTATTTACCAGAGCAAAAATCGCTGCATGTAAGCAACCAGTCGAACCATTTATTCCAAGTAAAGTCGGAGCGTTCCAAAGACTTGAAGCAAGCTCCATCGTTTGTTTAATGATACCTTTTGGCGCATGAAGGTTGTCCACTCCCTCAATTTCAGTAATGTCAAGACGGCCCCCAAGCTCTTTTAAAAAAGGAAAAAGACGGAGATTCCTTTTATGCCCCGGCATGTGCATAGGCATATCCGTTATGGATTGATGTAAATGATCAATCAGCATCACTTTTGAAATCTCCATCCTTCTAAAGCGATTATCCCTTCACTGTCTTGATTTATGAAAGTTTTATTGGACAGGGGTTACCGGTACATCGGTAGGCAGCGGCGTAGGCACAGGAGTTACAACCGGAAGTTCTTGATATAGAAGCTCCAATGTTTTCACATCCGCTACACCTGTTTGGCTCAGCCCGTTCGCTTTCTGAAAGGCTTTTACTGCATCCTTTGTCCCGCGAAGATAAGTTCCTGTAATTGTTCCGGAATAATACCCAAGCTCTTTCAGCCGGCTTTGAAGCCAAAAGACGTCCTCACCTTTTTTGTTTTCCGATAGTTTATGCAGTTCGCCCGTCGGAAACGTCCCGTCATATACGGGTGCTGCCGAAGGAGTAGGCGTTATCGGATGCGCATTGAGTTCCTTTGAAAAGGTCCCGGGCTTATGGGCTGCCTTTAGCTCGGGATCTGCCGGGGCATCGTCAAAAATGTTAACAAGCGTACCGGCTCCGCAGTTAAAGTAAATCCATTTGGCATCCTGCAAAGTTAATCGGATACAACCGTGAGATGCACGTCTCCCCAGGTTATTGACCGATTTCATATTTATACGCTTCTGGTCGGAGCTGTAAAGAACCGAGTGGAAAGCATCGGACGGATTAATTCTAACCCAATACTGAGCCGTTCCTCCGCCCCAGTTAGGGAAGGATGCCCAGCGGGCACGACGCTCGGTCAAGGTGAAGGTATCAATTCTTGATGGGAAACTTGTTGTACCCGTTGAGCACCACATGGCACGGACAAAACGAGAATAATTCCCCTCTTCATCCAGTTCATAAATCCTAACCAACTGATTTTCCACATCCACATCCAAATAGTAAGGCGGCGGAGTAGGCACGGGTGAAGGCTTGGGAACATCGTTCGGACGGGCAACATCGCTGGCATATAACGCGTGCCATGTCAATTCATCAACAATGCCGTCGTTTTTAAGTCCATTTTGTTTTTGGAATTCTTTAAGCGCAGCTTGAGTTTGCCGATAAAATCCTGTGGTAATTTTTCGTCCGGTAAAATAACCAAGCTCCTGCAACCTTTCTTGAAGTTGCTTTACCCTGTCTCCTTGGCTTCCATAAGAAAGTTTTCCGGGATAACTCAAATCAGGCGGCGACGTGGGCACAGGCGATGGAGCAGGCGTTGCGTTTGGATCAGGGGTCACATGATAAATATCGTCAGAATAGAGTTTGATTTGTGTTACAACGTCAGCTTTTCCAGTCGCTTCAAGGCCATTGTCCCTTTGAAAGGCAGAAACAGCGCTTTGCGTATTGTCAAGGTATTTTGTGCTGATTTTATCATGATAGTATCCAAGCTCACTCAACCTTGTCTGAAGGCGAGTGACGTCCTTACCGTAGTTTCCGCGCTCTAAAGGACGGTGAGCATCGCCATAAATTATTTCAAGCGTTGCGCTGTCAGCAACACCTGTTTGTTCTAGACCATAGGCTGCCTGAACAGACTGGACGGCATTCATTGTTGAATCTAGGTAGTTACCCGTCACTTTGCCTGTATAGTACTGAATGTCTCTGAGGCGAGTTTGTAAAGCTTTTACTTCTTCGCCACGGTCTCCGTGCTTGAGTTCCATCAATTCGCCGGTATGTACGACCATGTCATTATCTTCGGTATCTTCTTGGGACGTCAAACCAACTATACTATTAAAACATAGTATAATGCCCAAAAGTATTAGTAAATAGTTCTGTTTTGTCTTCTTCATACCTGTTTTTTACCCCGTTCATGGTCAGCCAAGTGATTCCCCATAATCACGCCCATAACCGATGCCATCATCAAGCCCCTTGTCCAGCCGCTGGAGTCGCCTAATGTGTATAAATTAGCAATATTGGTATTAAGATTTTTATCCATTTTTACCCGGTTGGAATAAAACTTCAGCTCGGGCGAATATAGCAAAGTCTCATGGGCTGCAAAACCAGGCACTACAATATCCATGGCATGAATAAAGTTAATAATATTTGTCATTGCGCGATACGGCATGCCGGCAGTAATATCTCCCGCTACGGCATCGGGAAGTGTGGGACGCACATTGGACCTGCTGAGCTCTACTTCCCATGTTCTTTTACCATCCAAAATATCACCAAAACGCTGGACTAAAATCCGGCCATTGGCCAGCATATTGGTTAATTCTCCCACCTTTTGCGCATAAGCGATAGGTTGATTGAAGGGATGCGTAAAGTTATGGCTGCAAAGGATGGAAAGGTTCGTATTGTTTGTTTTGAAGTCCTTATAGCTGTGGCCATTGACAACAGCCAAGTCATTGTCATAATTTTCCTGAGACACAAAACCGCCAGGATTTTGACAGAAAGTGCGCACCTTGTCCTTAAAGGGTTTGGGATAACCAATCAGCTTGCTTTCATACAGCGCTTCATTAACTTCTTCCATAACCTCATTGCGCACTTCAACACGAACACCAATATCAACCGTCCCTGCCTGGTGAGCAATCCCATGTTCCTGACAAATTCTCTCAAGCCAGTCTGCTCCGCGCCTGCCGGTAGCAACAACCGTATCATCGGCATAAATTTCCATTTTTTCACCAGTTGCAACGTTTTCAACTTGCACACCGATACAGGAACCATTTTTGAGAATAAGGTTTTCACAGTTGTACCCAAAAAGCAATTCAACACCGGACTTGGCCAAATAGTCTTCAAACGCCTGATATATATCTTGAGCCTTCTCCGTTCCCATGTGACGAATGGGACAATCAACCAGTTTTAATCCAGCGTGTATGGCGCGCCGCCTAATCTGCTTGATTTCTTCTTCGTTGCCTATGCCTTCAATGGCTTCATCAGCGCCAAACTCTAAGTAAATTTTGTCGGTATAATCAATCATCTCTTGCGCAAAATCTACACCAACCAAGTCAGGTAATTGGCCGCCCACTTCGTATGAAAGTGATAATTTACCATCAGAAAAGGCGCCCGCACCGGAAAAACCGGTTGTAATATGGCAGTAAGGTCTACAGTTAACACAATGGCCAACCTTGGTCTTGGGACAATGACGCTTTTCTACAGGTTGTCCTTTTTCAATAACGGTAATCCTCTTGTTTGTTCCACGGCGAATAAGCTGTAATGCAGTAAAAATTCCAGCAGGGCCTGCACCAACAATAACTAAATCACGTTTCATAGGTTTCCTCCAATGATAGCTTACGTCTTATTGTAGACATTATATGTTTTTTTGTCAATGAAAAGAAACAGTTTTGCAATAAAAAAGCGGCACTCTGGCCACCTTTCAACTTTAAACAATTGTTAGGCAATGGTTGCATCAAAACTCAAATCATCAAGAATCCTAATGGCTTGATTCACTAGTTTTTCATCCCCTTCAACTTGGACGGTCTTTTCAACCAAATTACATGTAAAGACAATCCCCTCTTTAGAAAAAGCCTTTGAAATTCTCGATACACAAGTATCACAATGCATATCAGGTACGTTTAAAATAGTTCTCATGACAATTCTCCTTCATAAAAATTGATATTTCTTAAACGCAAAGCGTTTGTAACAACACTAAAAGAAGATAACGACATTGCTAAGCCACCAAACATGGGATTGAGCAGTGGTCCGCCAAACAAATATAATAGACCTGCGGCAATGGGAATTCCAACAATATTATAAATGAAAGCCCATGCAAGGTTTTGTTTGATATTTCGAATAGTGGCCCGACTTAAAGTGATAGCGTGAACAATATTCATTATATCATTATTCATAATAACCACATCCGCCGTTTCAATAGCAACATCAGTTCCGGAACCAATAGCGCAACCCACATCAGCAAGTGCCAAAGCAGGGGCATCGTTTATTCCATCCCCCACCATCATGACCGCTCCTTCCGCTTGGTATTTTTCAACTATATCTGCTTTATCCCGAGGTAAGATGCCAGAATGATAGGTTTCGATTCCTAATTTCTGAGCAATCGATTGAACAGCCTCTGCCCTGTCACCGCTTAAAAGCACAGTTTTGATTCCTTTATGTCTTAATAGATTGATAACTTGCAGCGCTTCCTCACGTAAAGGATCGGTAAAAGAAATACCACCTTGCAAAACCCCGTTCTTGCTTATCAGAACAATGGAATTACCTTGCATACTTGCTTCATCCAAGAAAGAGCGAGCTGAAGATAAGTCAACCCCCGCTTCCAACAGATATTTTGGGTTGCCTAAAAGGTATTTTTCGCCTTTCGTACCCGTGCCGCTCATTCCTCTACCGGGTATTTCTTGGATATTGATGATGTGCTCAGTCTCACAAATGCCTTCATCAAGCGCTCTTTGCACAACAGCCTTGGCTAAAGGATGTTCCGACCCTCGCTCTAAATGATAGGCAACTTTTAATAGTTCTTCCTCAGTTCCGTGATGAACCCAAATCAAATCGAATGTTGGCGTTCCATGGGTTAAAGTGCCGGTTTTGTCCAATAGCACGGCTTGAACTTTACCCATTTTTTCAAGCGTCGCACCGCTTCGAACAAGAATCCCTCGCTTTGCTCCCACACCGGTTCCTACCAAAATTGCCGTAGGCGTAGCAAGCCCCATGGCACATGGACAAGCAATAACCATAACAGCCACAAATACTTGCAAAACAAAAGATATCTGCTTTCCGGAAAGAGCCCAAAGAATAGAACTGAGAGTAGCTATCACAATAACAATCGGCACAAAGACACCTGAAATTCGATCGGCTAATTTGCTGATAGGGGCTTTCTTCTCCTGCGCCTGCTCAACAAAACGAATAATATTCGATAGTGTTGTGTCTTGTCTTATTTTCTCCACCCTGATATGCAACAATCCGCTGGTGTTTACAGAACCGCAGTAAACTTGATGTCCTGCTTCTTTCTCCTGTGGCATACTTTCACCAGTAAGCATGGATTCATCAACTGCGCTGTACCCTTTAACAATCACGCCGTCAGCAGCGATACGCATTCCGGGTCTTGCCACGATCATATCTCCCACCTTTAAAGAATCTGCAGGCACCTCATGCAATCCATATTCATCTTCCAAAAGCGCGGTTTCCGGAGCCAGCTCCATTAACTGTCTGATAGCATCAGTGGTTTTCTCATTGGACCTTGCTTCAAGATATTTTCCCAGCATGACCAAGGCTACCACGACAGCTGCAGACTCATAATAGAGCTGATGAACAAGATGTGGATAATCCGTAATAAGAAAAGTAATAACGATGCTATATACATACGCCGAGGCACTACCTAGAGCTATCAGGGAATCCATATTCGGATTTCCCTTAAACAACGCACGAAATCCGCGGATATAAAATCCTCTGCCTATAAAAAGAACAAATGTGGTTAGAAAAAGTTGAATGATTGCGTGATTAACAGGATACTCATTCATGTCGATTATGCGTGGTATAGGTGTGTCCGGGAAAACCATTGGCAGCATGGAAAGATAGAGCATCAACACCATCAAAATTATGGCTGCAATCACATCGTACTTTTGTTGTGTTAATTGCTTGTTGTGTTGAATTTGAATATCTCGGGGCTTTTCTTCAGCGATAATAGGTGTTTCAAGCGTTGCCTGAAAGCCCGCACGCTCAACCTTGTTCACAATCATTTCAGGTGTAACTTTGGCTTCATCGTACTGAATGGTAAGTTTTTGGGTAATAAGATTTACTTGGGCATCCTGCACGCCATCAAGCTTTTTTGTTACTCTTTCAACAGCTGCCGAGCAAGCGGCGCAAGTCATTCCTTCTATGTCGTACACTTCGGTTTTCATAATCCCTCCATCAATCATCTTGAATAATGTTAGTATACCCTAATTTAATTAAAATATCCAGCAATTTTCTAAATATAAATGGTTTATTTTTGTAACAAAATAGTGTATAATTGAGAAAACGATGATGGAGGGTGAAATGAACTGGACTGGCATTAACAATTTCTTCTGGAACATTTTAAATCGCCCCCGTCTTATTGATGTTTTTGATATTCTCGTCGTTGCCTTTCTTATCTATAAGCTGCTCTTGCTAACCAGCGGCACTCGAGCCAGTCAGGTATTAAAGGGCTTTATTTTGTTGGTGGTTGGAAACTGGCTTTCCAGCGCCTTAAATTTAACCAGTGTTAACTGGGTGCTTGAGACCTTGCTTAACAACGGAACCTTGGTCCTCATGATTTTGTTTCAGCCCGAACTGCGTCGTGCTCTTGAGCAAATCGGACGCCGCACCAAGTTATTTAAGGCTAACCAACAAGATAAAAGTGATTGCCAACGAATTGTTAGCGAAATCAATCAGTGTCTCCAGAACTTATCACGCAGACGCATCGGTGCCCTGCTGGTTTTTGAACAGCGTACTGGCCTGAATGACTTTATAGACACGGGGGTACAGCTTGATTCACTTATTTCAAGTGGTCTGTTAATTAATATTTTTGAGCCAAATACCCCTTTACATGACGGTGCCATTATTTTAAGAGATAACCGCATCGTCTCCGCCGCTTGTGTGCTTCCTTTAACGGAAGCGAGCAATCTGTCAAGAGAACTTGGTACACGCCACCGCGCTGGCATTGGTATCACTGAAACCACCGATGCAATTGTATTTATCGTTTCTGAAGAAACAGGCATTATTTCCGTAGCGCAAGGCGGTAAGCTGACACGGCATTTGGATATTGACGCTGTCGATCGTATTTTAAGCAAGATGTATGATGATAGTGATGATTCCATTTGGGGAACCGTTAAGTCTTTTGCTAATAAAGTCGCATCATATATGAAGGAGGGACGAAAATGAAAACAAATGACTTTTTTCGCTCCTTAAAGCCTTCAGGTGCCTTATGGCAAGCAATTAAAAGAAAGCTAACCCGTAGGTGGTCTTTAAAGTTATTAAGTCTTCTTGCGGCCATTTCCGTTTGGGGAGTATTAATAACCTCTAACCCTTCTTTAACAAGAGAAAAAATCTTTACCGATGTTGATATTGCCATTGCTAACCGAGAAACTTTAAAACGAAACGGTTTTATCGTTACATCCGGCCTTGAAAACTTGGAAACAATCACCATGCGAGTAGATGTACCGCAAAAATCCTATGATTCTTCAAACCCAACTAATTATAACGTACGGCTGGATTTGTCCCGAATTACCCAAACAGGAGAACAAACTATTCCTATTCTAACAACCTCTACTACTACTTATGGGCAAGTCAAACACCTTTCCACCTCCCATATCACCGTTACAGTGGACAACTATATCACGCGCAGTCGAATTCCTGTACAAATTCGGGAAGAAGGAAAGGTCCCGGAAGGTTTCTTTGGGACCATTCCTACAATTGATCCATCCACTGTTACTATCTCCGGCCCACGCTCACTTGTACAAAATGTGGTCCGTTGTGTAGCGCTGTATAACAAGGATATCTTGGTCCCGATCGGACGAACCCAAATCAATGCGATCCCCTTTAAACTGTTCACAACAGATGATAAAGAAGTAGTCGGCGACATTGAAGTAACGAGCGATTCTATTGCCCTGGATTCCTTTCTTGTAGAGCAAACCCTCTATCCCCTGCATTCCGTTCCCGTCAACACGAGCGCGGTAACGACAGGGAAAGTTGCTAAAGGCTATGAAGTAGTCAATATCAGTATAGAGCCTGAAAATATACAAGTAGCCGGCCTCAGTGATGCCGTTAACAACCTGGTTCTGATTGACTTGGAAGCTCCTCTTGATATTGCGGGCGCAACCGAAACAATTATCCGCCAAGTAAAAGTACTTCGCCCATCTAATTTGGCCTACATGAGCGACAACGCCGTTTACGTAACGGTAGAGATTGTCAAAAGCGGAGAAGAAACGAAATAATGAATCAATTAAGCAACTGGTTATTAAGCCTGCTCTTTGGGTGGACAGGCTTAATTGCTAATGGCATTTTAGACTTATTTAGCAAAGATCAAGGTATTATCAGCAAAATATTTGAACACACCTGGATTGTCTTGTTAATTGCGATGATTGTAATCGGCACAATCATTGATCAAATTGTATGGATTGCCCGCTGGCAGCCACATAAAATACGCAAATATGAAAAACAAGCCGAACAAAAAGTCTTAACAAACATGGATGGCGGTATTCAGCAAGAAATGGACAGCTATACCAATTTCTATGCTTACCAACATCAAGAAGAACACCAGCAACCCACTGAAGAAGCTTTCTATTACAACAATGTTTTTCCTGAAGAAAGCGCCTATTCTTTTCAACCCGTTAAATCCTTTAATGCCCCCGAAGCTTTTACCCCAGAGGTTCAATGGTATCCCCCAACTCTTCCCGTTGATGAGGCAGGCAATTTCGTCCCATATGAACAAACGGCTGCTCAGCAAGACGTTCAAGGCGGTTTTATTCCAACGAGCACTTTTGTTTTTGACAATACCGTTTCAGGTTTTGATGTTTATGACGAGCCAGTCAATGAAGTATACAGTCCACCGATGCTTGAGGAAGATACTCTTCCCTCCGCCTCTCCTGAAGAAAACCTCTCTGTTAATGAACAACCCGTAAAAAGACGGCGAATTAGTCCTTCCTCTGACTGAGAATGAAATTACCGCATATTTTTCTCGAACAAGCACAGGCCCGCTTAGGGCCTGATTTTGATACCTTTTTATCATCCTTCCAAGAACAACCCACAAGAGCCGCAAGGTTCAGGTATAAAGTTCCTTCAGATTTAGAGCCTGTCCCCTGGGAACCAAGCGCTTGCTATATTTCCTTTGACTCAGGTCTGGGACAAAGCATTGAGCATGAAGCAGGTGGCTTTTACATCCAGGAACCAAGCGCCATGATGCCTGCCAGGCTACTTTCACCAAAACCCGGAGATAAAGTACTTGACTTATGTGCAGCGCCGGGCGGAAAAGCGACACAACTGGCTCAAATGATGAATAACACCGGTGTGCTTATATGCAATGAACCAATCCCGTCACGTGCACGAACGCTCAGCAGTAACATTGAACGAATGGGAGTTTCTCATGCCATTGTGACGCAAAGCTACCCCGATACACTAGCGAAAAATTTTCCAGAATTTTTTGATAAAATTCTGGTTGATGCGCCTTGCTCAGGTGAAGGCATGTTCCGAAAAAATCCCGAAGCAGTAAAGCAGTGGTCGCCTGATAGCCCCAACATGTGCGCCAAGAGGCAAGGAGAAATACTTGCTAGCACAGCAAAAATGCTTCGCCCTGGCGGACGATTAGTTTATAGCACCTGTACTTTTAATCAAACGGAAAACGAAGATGTAATCGATGATTTTGTATTGCGTCATCCCGCTTTTTCCACAATAAATATTAGCCTTGGGCCACTAAGTACACGAAATGGTTGTATTCGCATGTACCCTCACAAGGTGAAAGGCGAAGGCCATTTTGCTTGCCTGCTTGAAAAGTCGCAGCGTTCAAACTTTTCCAGCGACATTAAAGAGCTGGTTTCAAAAAAACAAAGTAAAAATGCTCGCCCTCAAAATAGGACCAAAGAAATTCCCAAAGAGATAGAGCATTTGTTAAAAGAAAATTACGTAGATGGAGAAATCCAGCTATTTCAAGAAAACTATGTAGTAAGTCCCTTGGAGCTTGATTTATTTGATGGTATTAAAATCCTGCGGTTTGGTTTACACCTTGGAAAATATAAAGGAAATACTTTTATACCTGATCACGCTTTATCAAAAGCCCTCACTACCACCACTATGCCTTCCATTCCCCTGATAAAAGAAGAGGCGGTCCGGTACCTTTGTGGTGAAGAATTAAGCAGCCCTTCAAAAAACACTACAAATACACAGTTTTTTATCGTTAGTTATCAGGGGCTTCCGCTTGGCTGGGCTAAAGCAGTGCATGGACGACTAAAAAACCATTATCCAAAAGGTTTGCGCAAAACGCTCATCATATAAATGTCCGCATCATTCATTGGGTAAAAAGAGTTTATACAGCAATTTCGTCTGTTATCATAACAAAACGCAGCACCGTATCAAAAAATCAACACATATTATTTTATCCTTGCGGCCAAGATAATTTGTTCGTTAATTCTGTTACGTAACCGAATATATTCATCACTGTTTTTGGGGCAAGTATTAAAAGCAATCTCGCCGATACTGCTTTCAACCATTTCAAGCACTTTCTGTTTTCCTATTAGGCTTTCCAAATAATTAAGCGCAGATAAATCCTGCATGGCATGGAATGTGACCATGAAACGAATCGATTCGACCGGCTGTCCGTCACGCCCCGGATACACTTGGAAAGGGTCGCCTGCCGGCACCCAGCCGTCAGCATCGGTTGAAGCATAAGGGTTCACATAGTAGTCCGAATACTGAGAATAATAAAAATTATAGCCCCAGTGTAAAAAACCTTGAATGTCATGTCGCCACAATTGCATGGCAATATTACGATTACGGACAGAAGGCAAAGCAATAAACTGATTGCTGACATCCACATCCTGAACACAGCAGTAATATGCCCACAAATCAGGTACTTGATGTTTAATAAAAGGCTCGATAAAATCCACCGCTACAATTGGATGTTCTACAATACCCTGTTCATAGTATTCATAGTGCGTAAGCGCATCCATTACTTTCCAGCCTTTGAGAAGATCATGCACCTGTTTTTTAGCGCGCAAATAGCTTTCAAGCATTCTCTGGTTAGGTTCATCGGAAATATGCCAGATAACTCTGTCCTGAAGGCCTTTCTTGCTAAAGAATTCCTGGATGGCGGGAATATATTGCTCTAAAAACGTCCGGTATTCAGCGGATGCCGCGTCCGTTTCCCAACCAAAAATCTTTTGCGGTTTTCCTTCTACAGCAGCCACAATCTGAGGAGCATGGTTGGCACCCCACTGGGTAAATAAATGAGCCAGCTCAAAGTATTTAACTCCTGCCTTTAAACACATCCCTACCCATTGCTCAAGAAGTGAAAAGTCAAAGGTATAATTGTCACCTTTTTTATCAATGGTTACAAGCTGCACAGTTAAACGGTCATTCCCTATGCGAGTATCAAGCGGAGGCGTATGAATGGGAGTCAAAATCATGTTAATGCCCCGTTTGACAGCCAAGTTGATAAAATTTTCCATCAGGTGCCAGTGTTCTTTGCTGAATACTTCCACTTGGTAGGTATCTGCTATTGCGTCTGCATGAAACCATTGAGTTCGAATTAGAGTCTGCTCAGGTAAACGCTCAGGATAAACTATAATATCTTGTGTTTCTTTGCCAAGGACTTCCCCTTTCTCGTCAAAAAAAGATAAGGTTACAGGAAAACTTGTTGTTTCATCCACTTCTTGGCCCAAAACATCTAACCAAAGGCTATACCAGGTGTCCCCCTTGACAAGCAGCGGACACTTGGGCAGTTCTTCAAGCCTGTCTGGATACAGCCCCACCTCCTTGCGCAAATAGCCATCATCACTCCTGGGATAACAGGCTTTGACTACAGGAACACTCATAACTCTTCGAACACGAACCAGGTCAAGATTAGGCGCTTCCACCTGTACAGTTAGCCGCGCGCTTTCTACCGCCGATACACAATAAGCCACTTGAAAAGACTGTTCTTCCTGAATAAAAAGACTTAGCCTCTCTTGATATCCTTTGGGTTCTTCATCATGAAATACCTTTTCTAAGGACGAAACAAGTTTGGTTTTGATTTGCATATATCCTCCATCATGTATCTAAACTTTTGAATATCTTCTTTCAGGGCGTCAGCAAAATGTGAGAGGATACAGCTTTTTGAAGCAAGAATACCGTAAAGCATATCCGCTGTAAACTTTCGGATGTCTTTGGGTGTATTCCTGCTCATTTTCTTTGAAAAAGTTAAAATTTCCCGTTTAAGTTGATAAGTATCTGTGGTAGAATGACGCATGAGGAACCTCTTTTCTTTTTGTTTAGTCGAGTTTTTCTTTTCAAACTAATTCTACTACAAAAAGATGGTTGGTTCCTCATTTTTAGTACAAATATGGCCTGATTTGAATTAAATTAGGGTGATTTTTTATCGAGTAACAGAAATTAACGCATAAATTGCTAGGATGAGCTAAAGATGCCTGAGGCCATACGGAAACTCAAGTGGCTTAATCATTGCCAACCTTTTTCTTTTTTGTTACAATAGATGGTGACTTCACTGTCTTATTTGTGTATTTACCAATCCAGGTTGTTACAGAAAGGATTCACATGACGAACAAGCGGAATCGCTTTGGCCGTGCCGACATGGCCAACATAAAAGCCGCCCAAACGCGTGCCAAAAAGCGCGCGCCCGCCCCTACCAAGCGAACAGAGCGTGTGCGTAATTTTATTCCCCTGCAGATGATGCTGCTTATTTTCCTGCCGCTGATGTTTTTGGTCGGCTTATTTTTACAAAACAACTTAGTTTTTCTTATTTTCTCTATTCTGTCGCTGGTTTGTTTAATTGCTACCTGGCTTTTGAGCGCCTTCGCGCCCAATCCGCGCGCTACATTATCCGTTATTCATATCGCGATGGTTATGATCGCGGTGTTCGCCGTTATTATCCAGCCTTCCAAACCTCCCGGGCAGCCGTCGCCGTCCATTTCACAGGCTCCGAGCATTAATCAAATCAATCATCAGGCGGGGTTATTGCCCGACAATCCCATTGTTGCCCCTACCCAAACCCCCGTGCCCGTAACCGAAGCCGTCAAAAGCCTGGAAACCTTCCTGAATGCCTGGCGCAATGTGGACTATACCGGCATGGCAGCCATGTCTTTACCGTCTTGGCTTGCGACCCAGCGCAATTCATCCGATACGGCCATGTTCCACCTAAGGGCCAACCGCTCCACCAACGACTGGGAAATTCTTGAAATTACCGGCTCCGACAGCGACCAGGCCCGCACCGTTAACCTGAATATTTTAATCGACCGAAACAATGGGGATAAGCCCCAGTGGCACCGTTTCCAGATACTCATGCGCAAGGAAGAAGGTAAATGGTTTGTAGACCCTGCTTCCATCAGCTCCATTGGCGTACTCCCTGATCCCGATGCCACAAAACCTCCTGTTGCCGCAACCATTGTGCCCACCGCCACGCCTGACCCCAACATGATCTTATACTACAACCCTGACGGCGGTACGTTCTATCACAAGAATGCCTCCTGCCCTAGCCTTGCGACCAAGTATGTACCGCTGACGCACTCTTTCTACTACCCTGAAATCAACAACCCGCCATACAACCAGCTCCATCCCTGCACAACGTGCAAAGCCCCGCCGAGGTGATCCTATGAAATACCATATCGATACAGTACCCATTTGGGATGCCTACCTGCCAGAACCTTTCTGTCCCCTTTGTTTCCTGTTGTTAGAGGAAGAGGAAAGGGTGATTGACCGCTCCCTTGGCGCTTCGGTCATGGAGCCTGATGAACGCATCCAGGTGAATGAACAAGGCTTTTGCTCACACCACCAGCAGCTCTTATACGCCAAGCAAAATCGCTTAGGCCAAGCTTTGATGATGCAAAGCCATTTAATCGAAGAAGAAAAAAAGATGCAGGCGCTGCTGTCAGCCGCTCCCGTCAAGCGCTCATTGTTTTCTAAACAAGAAACGGTCGCTCCTGATACCAAAAAAACGTGCATCGCTTGCAGCCGTCTGGAAGACAAAATTAACCAGCACATCTATTCGCTATTGAATTTATGGCAAAAAGACAAGGCCTTCCAGGAAACCTTTGCCCAGTCCAAAGGCTTTTGCCTGCCACATTTAAAGCTGGTTTGCGCTATGGCCAGCAATACCATGTCGCAAAGCAAGCAGGCGGATTTTCTTACCGCGCTCAATCTTATTCAGCAGAAAAAAATGGACGGCGTCAGGGAAAAGCTTGATGTCTTTGTCAACTCCTTTGATTGGCGCAACGCGGGCAAACCCTTAAACGATGCCCGCACCGCCCTTGAAGACGCTGTCAACATGGCCTCCGGTTTTTCCGTTGGAGAAAGCCCCTTAAAAAACATCAAATGAAGCGCTTGCCACCCACCCTTTTGGTGATTTGTTTGTTGTTTACATGCACTTGCCTTGCATGGCCGCTTAATATGCAGGAAAGGCCTTTAACACGTGAAGTGACGCTTTATTTTCCTGTCAGCGGAACCAATTACTTGGGCAGCGAAAAAAGAGTCATTCAATATAGCCCCGCCCTGCCTTTTGAAACAGCGCTTGTAAGCGCCTTGATTCAAGGGCCGGAATCTGTCAGTCCCTTTTTGGAAAAGCCCTTTCAGCCCGGGCTTAAGGTTCTCGCGACCAGCCAAAGCAAGGGGCTTTTGTTTATCACCTTCAACGATAAAATCTATAAGCCTTACGCAGGTGAGGCGGCAAAGACTAACGAACAAAAAATTCCCCGCCGTAAGCTTGCCATGGACGCGCTTGCCAACACCATTACAGAAAACACCGATTTTTCAAAAGTACAAGTTTTGGTAGACAACCAACAGTCCATTGACATTTCCATGCGTTTGAATGGCAGCTATTTGTTTATGTCTGAAAACGACATTCTACCGCCTTTTACCCGCAACGAGTTTTCCATTCTTACGCCATCGGCCGCCTGTAAAAGGCTGCTGACCGCCTGGCAGGAAAAAAGGGAAGAGATTTCTTATGAGCACCTGGTATCAAGCGGTATGCAAAGCTTCAGCGGCTTACCACTGCTGCTTTCCTACGAAGTCTATGAGGGTACGATTACAGCCAATCCTTCTAAGGGCATTGTTTGCGTATCTTTAACCATCCAAAACGAAAAACATCAGGCCATAGAAATTAATCGCTTCCCCCTCAGGGTCGTCTTTCAAAACGGCTTTTGGGTAGTAGAGGGCAACAGCCTTAACCTTTTGTTGCAGGAGGTTTTCTATGAAAACCCGTAAGAGACTATTGGCCCTGCTTTTATGCGTCCCTTTCCTGTTAACGGGATGCGCTTCAAAAGTCAAAAAAGATATGAGCTCTGTCACCCTGCCGCCAGCCAAAGCCGTGTATCAGGCGCCAGTAGGCGACGAAAACCGCTCCAGCGTATATCACGTGCTTTTATACCTGCATAACAGGTCTACCGGTTTACTTGAAGCCACCAACGCCACCCTGTCAGTTCCCTCCGGTACGCACCCCGCGCAGGCAGCCATCGAGCGCCTGCTTTCGTTTACAGGGAGCGATACCTTAATGCCGCTGAGTGAAGACGCTGCTTTACACCTTGCCCAAGGAACGGGTTTTGAAAAAACGGGCAACACGCTGACTCTTAACTTTGATGCCGGCATGCTATCCTTATCGACAGCTGACATGCTGTCCGCTTTCCGAGCGATCACCAACACGGCTTGCCAGTTTGGCGACATCCAATATGTCAACTTCCTCATCGCGGGCATAAGCCCCGGCAGGGACTTTGCCGCTTCCCTCCCGCTTGGAACATTCACGGGCAAAGGTGATTTTAGAAGTCCTCTTTTCCAAAGGGAAGATGGTTTCATCAATACGGTAGCTTCCATTTACTACCCTGCCGCCCTTGGCAAAGGTGTCCTGTGTGAATCAAGGGAAGTGAGCATGGACGCGTCCAGCCTGTCGCTCATGGCGCATAGTCTATTGGATGTTATCTCTTCCACTCCGCTAAGCTTATCCAACCTTCCCGATGTTCCCTCGCTCAATGCGCTGCTGCAACAAGACATCGAAGTAGAGCAGGCAAGCAACGGGCGGGGCAAAGTACTGAACCTTCACTTCTTGCAGGAATTCAACGCTGCCATGATTGAAGCGGGCATTCCAAGATCCAGTATGATGGCTTCCATCACCTTAACCCTCACCACCTTTTTACCGGGCGTGTCGGCAGTTAAGGTAAGCATTGGAGAAGAAGAAGTACTCACCCTCTCCCCTACACAAATCCAGAAATTAAGCGAACAGACCCTATTGTTTTCTCAAGGGCAGATGGACCGCTTTGCTTTCACCCCGTTTTTGCTTGAAAACCAAACCATTTTTTTGGCGCACGAAGATTATTTAAAAGCCGTGGCCAAAACCACGCCAGCCACCACGCATTTTTCCGCAAGAACCTTGTTTGACCTTTTGCTTGAAGGCGGCAGCAGCACGGAAATTGTCCAGGGATTTGTTTCGCCTTTGCCAAATACCATCCGCTCATCTGATCTGATTGGCTATGCCTTGGAAGATGATGTGGTGCTTTTAAACCTATCTCAAGACTTTTTTGACGCAATCAATCAGCTCTCACTCAGAGAAGCTCAAAAGTCCATATACTCTATTGTTAATACCCTATGCATGCTGCCAAATGTCAATCGGGTACGGTTTTTTATCTTAGGCAATCAAGTTGAGCAACTGGAAAGCGGCCTGTATATGGCGGGTGAGTTTTGGTATAACCCGCAGATTGTTGAATAAAACTTATTGGTAACAAAACAAAGCTTTTGTAGAAGTAGAAATAATTAAAAAAGGAGTTCTGATATGTTTTCCAACAACATCAGATTCTAAAGAATTCTATATAGTACAATCAAGCAACGACTCAATATCAAAGAGGATTCAAAGGTACGTACCCACAAATCTATATAAAGAAAATCTCCGCGTATGTGATACAGTCATTCAAGTGCTCCGTCTTCAATCATCATAAGGTTTAAAGAAACTAAACCGTTAAAGGCATCTAGTATTGCCTTTTTATGCTTCTAACAAGAATA